>DASQMM010000024.1:0-8045 GCA_035645495.1 Brevibacillus sp.
CCTCAAACAAGCCGGGAGGCAGTTCTTGCGCTACCGAGGATGCCCCTGCGAGGCTGTCTCCGACGGCCTTGTGGACATCCTCAGCCAGCGTGTCGGGTATCCGGTCGAACATTCGGCTGCGATAGACGGCGGTCGTGAGGCTACCCAGTGTGGCAATGCCAACCGCCAGGCCGAGCTCCTGCACAGTCTCAGAGATGGCCGAGGCTGATCCTGCCTTCTCTGCTGGCGCCGCGCCTACCACCAGGTCCGTGCCTAGTGCGGCGATCGTGCCAAGGCCGAGATAGACGAGTGTAAACGCGGCGGTGACCAGAGCAATGCTAGATGGCTCGTTTTCGAGGCGCGCGAGTATCAAATAGCCGATGACCGACAGTCCGAGCGCGCCCGCGATCACATAGCCAGGCCGGATACGCCGCGATGCCAGCGGTGCTGCGATGCCAGCGGCAAGCATAGCGATCGCCGGTGGCCCCATCCAAAGCCCTGCCACCAGTGGCGGTAGGTCGGCGACCAGTTGTAGGTACTGAGTGACCAGCAGCATCGTTCCGCCGACGCCGATGAGGCCCACAAGGAGTACGACCAATGCGACGCTGAACGCACGACTAGTGAAAAGATCCAGGTCGATGAGAGGACTTTCCAGTCGGCGCTGTCGCCGAACGAACAAGAGCACGAAGGCGAACCCACCAGCAATCGCGAGCGCCGTTCCGGTACTTAGCCCGTCTTTGGAGATCTGCTTGATGCCGTAGATGATGGGCAGCAGGGCTAGGAGCGAAAGGGCGACGCTCAGGATATCCAATCGGCCGTCCTGTGGTGTCCGGTATTCCGGAAGGAGAAACGGTGCGGCTATAAGCAGGAGCCCGACCATCGGCACAGCAACGAGAAAGGCTGCACCCCACCAGTAGTGTTCCAGCAATACACCGCCGACAACCGGGCCAGCCGCCATGCCGAGCGCGAACATGGTTGCCCACACCCCAATCGCCAGCGCACGCTGCTGACGGTTGATGAACATGTTGCTGATAAGTGCGAGCGTCGATGGCATCAGTGTCGCGCCAGCCACACCAAGCGCCGCACGTGCTGCGATAAGCATGGCGGCACTGGTCGAATAGGCCGCGAGTACTGAAGCAATTCCGAAGGCAACCGCCCCGACCATCAGCAGCTTGCGCCGACCGATGCGATCACCCAACGTTCCCATCGTGATGAGGAAGCCGGCGATCATGAAGCCATAGGCGTCCACGATCCATAGGGCCTGCACGCTCGTCGGCCGCAGATCGATTGCCAGCGCCGGCAAAACCAGATGCAACAGCGTCAGGTCGAGCCCAAGTAGGATGGTTGGTAGGGAGAGAAGCGCGAGCCCGGCCCATTCGCGTGGGCCTGCGAGCCTCATGGCCTGAAGTGTGCGCCCAGCAGGCCCTTCAGGTTTGCAAGGATTTTCCAAGAAAATCACTCCTTCTGATCTTTATTAAAGTCGAGTATACATGCACTTCACTATCAAATATAATGATTGTTAGTGATATTGATATCATTCTGAATGATGGAGGTGTAATTTTTGGAACTAAGCGACCTAAAGTTATTTCAAGCAATTGCTGATGAAGGAAGCATTTCTGGAGCTGCAAAGCGATTAGATTATGTTCAGTCCAATGTAACTGCAAGGTTACGTAAACTTGAGAATGAGTTGGGGGTCCTTCTTTTTTATAGAAAACCTAAAGGAGTTCAGATTACAGAAAAAGGCGCACTTTTCCGTAAGTATGTCGATTCCATTTTACAAATGGCAGATGAGTCGATCAAAATACTTCAAGATCAAGGTAAACCAAGTGGCTCATTAAAAATAGGCGTTGTTGAAACGGTTACGTGCGGAAATTTCATGAACCTAATTGCCTCTTATCAATCGCGGTATGAACAAGTATCTCTCAGTTTAGAAACAGGAAGTTCTCTTGAATTAATGGATAAGGTAATGAACTTTGAATTAGATGCTGCTTTTGTAACTGGTAAACTGAATATTGGAAAGTTTGTTACCGACTATTTATTAACGGATGAAATTGTATTATTATCTGGCAGGACATTAGAAGTCTCGGCTTTAATAGAGCAAAAGTGGGCGATCTCTCCAAAAGGTTGTCCTTTCAGAATGAAATTGGAACAATGGTTGAAAGATGAGGGAGTTGCTCTAAATAACTTCATTGAGATTAGTTCATTAGAAACTATTTTAGGCAGTGTGAAAGCTGGGGTGACGTCCACAATTCTACCCAGATCGGTATTAAAAGGCCCGTATGAAGATTTACATGTGTACCCTATACCAGAAGCGTATCAATTGATTGAAACAGGTCTTATCAGAAGAAGAGAAAAATATGTGAGCCATGCTTACAAAGCTTTTGCAGAACTAGTAAAAGAGGAAGGCCTGTAAATGAGATTGAAATCCCCGCGGGGCAGGATGAGATCGGACGACTCACCTTGCCCCAGAGAAAAACCGCCAAATAACAGATGGTTTTTCCTTTTGGGAAAGTTTCGACAGTTTCATTTCTTATTCAACAAAACGTTAACTACAATACAATAAGCATTTTTAAGGCCGTTTATAATGCAACTAAGAGCGGAACACACGCAAACGAAGAAAAGCGAGAAGGCGGGTGACAAGCACAAGGTAAATATTCGTAATCTTTTAAAAACAACAACGATAAGCATGACAGCAAAAAGGAGGCTTTCTTATGGGTATTCGCACAGGCGCTCAGTATATCGAAGCGGTAAAATCCCGCCAGCCGGAAGTATGGATGTCGGGACGCAAAATCACCAATGTTTTCGAGGAGCCAGTATTCAAACGTCCGATTCTCGAAATGGCCAATCTGTATGACATGCAGCATGACCCCAAATACCAGGATCAAATCACACACATCTGTGAGGAGACAGGGGAGCGCGTCAACAACGCTTTCCTGGTGCCAAAAAATTACGAAGATCTGCAAAAGCGCAGAGCCGTATTCGAGGTTTTTGCCAAGGCTACCTTCGGACTGATGGGCAGAACGCCTGACTTCCTGAACGTCGTCGTGACATCGATGTACAGCAACGCCGACTTCCTCGACAAGTACAACCCAGACTGGGCGGTAAACATCAGAAATTACTATCGCTATATCCGCGACAACGACCTGTTCTTGACTCACGCGATCATCAACCCGCAAAACGACCGCAGCAAGACCTCCCACGAGCAAAACGACATGTTTACGCACTTGGGCGCAGTCAGAGAGACGCCGGAAGGACTGATCGTGCGCGGAGCGAAAATGCTGGCTACGCTGGCACCGATCACAGATGAAGTCATCATCTATTCGTTCCCTGGCTTCAAGCCTGGAGACGAACGCTATGCACTCGCCTTTGCGATTCCGGTCGAAACACCTGGTCTGCGGATGCTGTGCCGTGAGCCGATGCAAGATGGCACGCGCCCTCTGTTCGACCACCCGCTGGCGTCTCGTTATGAAGAAATGGATGCAGTACTGGTCTTCGACGATGTTCTGGTTCCATGGGATCGCGTATTCCTCTACAACAACGTAGAAGCAGCCAATCTGCTGTATCCGGTCACTGGCATCGCACAACAGCCAGCACACCAATCCGGGGTGCGCGGACTGGTCAAGCTTCAGTTTGCAGCGGAAGTGGCTTGCCGGGTAGCAGATTCCATCGGTGTCGACGTGTACCTGAACGTACAAGACCAGCTCGGGGAACTGATCCAGTCCGTCGAAACGATCCGCGCGCTGCTGCGAGTGGCTGAGATGGAGTATGAAACCTTGCCATCCGGCGAAGTAATGCCAGGGGGTGTATCGCTGGAAACGATTCGTGGTTTGATGCCGCAGATGTATCCACGGGCGATCGAAGTGATGCAGATTATCGGCGCAGGCGGCCTGCTGATGTCGCCGACGGGTGCGGATTTTGCAGCTCCGGAGATCGCGGGAGATATGGATAAGTACTACCTGGGCCGCGAAGGCGTATCTGCCGAACAGCGCGTGAAAATCTTCAAGCTTGCATGGGATCTGTGCGGGGAAGCATTCGGTCAACGCCTGCTCCAGTACGAGCGCTACTACACTGGAGATCCGATTCGCAAAAGAGCGATCTTCTACAACCAATACAAACGCAAAAACACGTTCAGCCTGGTCGACGAGGCACTCAACCTGCCGGACTTGTTGAAAGACAAAACGACCGTCTAAAAAAATGCTATAAAAAGGAACGGAAGCGGTTTCAATGATCCATGCGTTCGTTCCGCCGGGGGAGGCAGCGCCAAGCAGCCTCTTTCGGATAGATGATTGCTGGAGGGAGAGACGATGGAGACGCATACAGAGGGGACGCTGACATTATCCGGCTCCGTTATCGCGATTGGCGCGTTTGATGGAGTGCACAAAGGCCATCAGGAGGTCATACGTCAAACCGTCAGGCGAAGCCGGATGCTGGGGGTACCCAGTCTGGTCTATACCTTCGATCCCCCTCCACGCCATTACTTTTCGGGTGCGCAGGTTCTGACGCCCATAGAGGAAAAAGTATCGCGCATCGCCAGGCTTGGCGTCGATCATGTGGTGATCGCCCGTTTTGACGAGAGCTATACCAAGCGCAGCGCGTCCTCCTTCGTAACGGAGTTGGCGCGGCTGCGGCCTCTGTGCATACACGTAGGCAATGATTTTCAGTTCGGTCAAAACAGAGAGGGCAATGTCGAGCTTTTGGCCCGTCATTTTCCCGTCCAGATCATAGAGCCTGTCCACTGTCCCGATGGCAAGACGATCTCATCTACACGCATCCGTCATTTGCTTTCCCAGGGGGAGACGCAAAAGACACACTCTCTCTTGGGATGGCAGTGAACATTTTCCACGGAAGAGGGATTCTCATGCCAATCATTGAGATTCGCATTTTAGAAGGAAGATCTGATGAAGACAAGGAGCGGCTCATCCAGAACGTGACCCATGCGGTCGAACAGTCGCTGGGCGCTCCGCTGCAGAGCATCCGTGTGTTGATTCATGAACTGCCGCACAAGCATTGGGCTGTAGGCGGCAAGACCAAGGATAAACAATAAGGAGTGATTGGATATGGCAAGCAAATTCATGCCGATTAACCTGTGGAAATTTATCGAGGAAAACAAGGATCAGCTCAAACCGCCTGTCAACAACAAAGTGATCTGGAAGGATGCCGAGCTGATGGTGATGGTGCTCGGCGGACCGAACAAACGCCGTGACTTCCACGTAGACCCGTCTGAAGAGGTCTTTTATCAGTTGAAAGGCGATTGCTACGTCGAAGTGATCAACGACGAAGGCAAGCGTGAAGTCGTCACTGTCAAAGAAGGGGAAATGTTCCTCTTGCCAGCCAATGTACCGCATTCTCCGCATCGCGTGGCAGACACCATCGGTCTTGTGATCGAGCGCGACCGCGCAGAAGGAGAGCTGGAGGACTTCGTATGGTTCTGCGACAAGTGCGACCATGAGATGCACCGCGTTACCGTACAGTTGACCAACATCGAGGTACAGGTAAAAGAAGCGATCGCCGGATTCAATGGAAGTGAAGAACTGCGCACTTGCAAGAATTGCGGATATGTAATGCCGGAAGAAGCGAGTGAATGGAAATGCGAGTAGACTTTCATACCCACATCATACCGGAGGACTTCCCCAACTTTGTGGAAAAGTTTTCAGGGGAGCGTTGGCCCGTCATGCAGCGCACATGCACATGTGGAGCCAACATCATGGTCGGTGGGAAGGTCTTTCGTGAAATCACCGACCAGTGTTGGGATCCAGCCAGACGCATCTCCGATATGGAGCGGGAACATGTAGATGTACAGGTACTGTCGCCGATTCCAGTGACCTTCTCCTACTGGGCGCCGCCTGAGCAAGCTGCTTTGATGGCACAAATCCAGAACGATTTCATCGCGCAGACGGTCAAGGAAAATCCGAAGAAATTCATCGGCCTTGGAACTGTGCCGCTGCAGGATACGGAATTTGCCATCCGCGAAATGGAACGCTGCATGAATGAGCTGGACATGAAGGGAATTGAGATCGGCACCAACGTCAACGGCAAGAACCTGGATGATCCTTCTCTGATCGAATTCTTCGCCGCAGCAGAAAAAATGAATGTGCCGCTCTTTGTCCACCCATGGGAGACATTGGGCAAGGACCGGATTACCCGCCACAACCTGATGTACACCGTTGGGATGCCTAGCGAAACAGCGTTGGCAGCAGCCAGCCTGATTCTGGGCGGTGTGATGGAGAAGTACCCGGATCTGAAAATCTGCTTCGCGCATGGTGGGGGATCATTCCCGTACATTCTGCCGCGTCTCGACAAAGGGTGGAAAGTATGGCCGCACCTGCGGCTGATCGACAAGCCGCCGAGCCATTACGCCAAGAGCTTTTACTTCGACTCGTTGGTCAACGATCCGAAAATCGTACAATTCCTGGTTGATTCCTTCGGCCATGAAAAAATCCTGATGGGTTCGGACTATCCGTTCCTGTTGCGCGAGATTCCTCCAGGCAACGACGTGGAGAATACCATTTCGCTGACGGATGAACAAAAGAAAGCCATCATGGGAGAAAACGCTCTTCGCTTCTTAAATATGAAATAAAAGGTGAATCGACATATGGCTAATCAAGCAATGACTCCAGAGGAAAAACTGGCGGAGCTGGGCTATACACTGCCCCAGCCCCGACAAGCAGTAGGCACCTATGTGGGTTGCGTCCGCGTCGGCAACCTTTTGTTTACGGCAGGACAAGGAACGGATGAATACCGTGGCAGCTTGGGCAAGGACGTCACGATTGAAGTCGGCTATGATGCCGCTCGCCAATGCATGCTCAACCTGCTCGCTGTCGTCAAGCAGGAGGTAGGCGAGCTGAGTAAGGTAAAGCGCATCGTCAAGCTGCTCGGCTTCGTCAACAGCGAACCGGATTTTACCGATCAGCCCAAAGTGATGAACGGTGCTTCCGACTTGCTGGTAGCCGTCTTCGGGGAAAAGGGCAGACACGGCCGCTCCGCTGTCGGCATGGCGCAATTGCCGCTCAACAATGCGGTGGAAGTGGAAATGATCGTGGAGATTGAGGACTAATCGGAAGGGGGATTCACGTGAACAAGGTCGCACAGGACTACACCAAATCAGTCAAGGATGCCAAACTTTTCATAAACGGAGAATACATCGATGCCATCTCAGGGGAAACCTTTGATACGATCGATCCCGCTACGAACCAAAAGCTGGCGAACGTAGCCAACGCTGGTGTGGAGGATGTCGAGAAGGCGATCACTATCGCCCAGCGCACCTTCGAGAGCGGTGTCTGGAGTGAAATGTCCGTAGATGATCGCTGCAAGATCTTATGCAAAATGTCCGATTTGGTCATGGAGCGGGTAGAAGAGCTGGCAGTCGTGGAAACCCTGGACGTCGGCAAGCCGATCAAGGAAAGCCGGGGCTTTGACATTCCACGTGCGGCATCCAATCTGCGCTTTTTTGCCGAAATGGCGAAATACGTACACCATGAGCATTACGAGCAAGCCAAGCATATGTCCTATACCAAATACGCACCTGCAGGCGTGACCAGCCTGATCATCCCGTGGAATCTTCCCTTCATGCAAATGACGTGGAAAGCCTCTGCGGCTCTGGCAGCGGGCAACTCCGTGATCGTCAAGCCGGCGTCCTATACGCCGTTGTCTGCAGTCATGCTGGGCGAAATTGCCAATGAAGCAGGACTTCCTCCGGGAGTTCTGAATATTATCACAGGACCGGGCGGTAGCGTGGGTACAGCAATGACCACTCATCCGTATGTACGCAGGGTGTCCTTCGTAGGCGAGACCACGACAGGCAAAACCGTCATGAAAAATGCATCCGAGAACCTGATCCCGGTATCCCTGGAGCTGGGCGGCAAGTCTGCCAACATCGTGTTTGAGGATGCGGATCTGGACGAAGCAGTAAAAGGCTCGATCGAAGCGATTTTCCGCAATCAGGGCGAGATTTGCCTGGCTGGTTCCCGTCTGCTCGTACAGGAGAGCGTATACGATCTGTTCCTGGAGAAGTTCACGGCTGCCGTGAAGAAGATCAAAGTTGGCAATCCGCTGGATGAAGAGACCGA
>DASQMM010000025.1:0-12551 GCA_035645495.1 Brevibacillus sp.
GACGTACTGCTTCCAACAGATAGACCGTCCCCAGCACATTGGTCTCATAAGTTTCGACCGGATGTTGATACCCTTGGCGTACCAGAGATTGTGCAGCCAGATGAAAAATAATCTCGGGCTTTGCTTGCGAGATGACTTGCGCAAGCATTCCTCTGTCCCGTATATCACCTGTAATCGAGTGTACAAGCTGCCCTACACCCGCCAGCCGAAACAGGCTCGGATCCGTCGGGGGGTCCAAGGCATATCCCGTCACTTCTGCCCCCATCGTATGCAGCCAAATGCAAAGCCAAGCTCCTTTGAATCCGGTATGCCCGGTAACCAATACTCTTTTTTTGTGCCAAAAGGAGCTATCGACCATCAGACTCACTCCCGGTGGACCTGACTTGCAACAAAATCTCCTCCCAGGTCATGGCGTGGCGGACGATATCCTCCTCAATGAGCTGGCTTCCCATCTGTACTTCGACGATTTCCATGTCAGTTGATGCTCGTATCGCATGTTTGGTTCCCGCGGGGATTTCGAGAACATCGCCCGGACCTATCGGAATAATCTGATCGTTCCAGACGAACTCCCCCTCCCCTTCGACTACCGTCCAGACCTCACTGCGATACTGATGGGTCTGATAGCTCAAGTTTTTGTTCGCGAAAATATGCAAAACCTTGGTCAATACCTGTGTGCCCGTTGTTGTAGTCCGATAATGCAAGACTCGGTACGTCCCCCAGCGCTTTTCTTCGTACATGGGACGTTGCTGCCACTCCAAGGGCAGATCTTTTACCCGATGGCTCTTGTCTTTTGCCGAGATCAGAATGCCATCAAGACTTGCTGCAATGACGGTATCCGATAAACCAATGGTGACGATGGGAATATCCAGCTCATTGATCACGTGTGTATTGGGTGAGTCCCCATCCTGATATACTCGTCCTACGGTTTGGACGTCCATCTCCTCCGTCAGGGTATTCCAGGTGCCCAAATCTCTCCAGTAACCTGTATACGGAACCACCACAATCCGATCCGTTTTCTCTACGACCTCATAGTCAAAACTGATCGGTTCAAGCGTGGTATAGGCTTGGAGCAGTTGTTCATAGTCAGCAGGCAAACCTTTTTTCTTCAATAAGTCCAGGAGATAACCTAATCGAAAAGCAAAGACACCGCAATTCCACATCGCCTGCTTCTTCAGCAACGCTCTTGCCTGCGTCTCGGTTGGCTTCTCCTTGAAGCTAGCGACATGGTAATAAGAGAAGGAATCTTGGCTGTCCACAGTGGACGTGATGGGGACAATATAGCCGTATTTCGTAGAAGGATAGGTAGGTGTGACACCGATCAGGGCGAGGTCTGCCTCGGAGTGAAGCAACGCTTGCCTCAAATCCTGCAATTTTCCCCAGAAATGCTCCTCTACGTAAGAATCGACCGGCATGACGATCACCTGTTCATCCGGATCCGCTCCCACGCAGGTATGCAGATAAGTTGCGGCCAAAGCGACTGCAGGAAACGTATCTCTTTTTTGTGGTTCTATGATCAAGGGAACATCCTCGCCCAACTGGCTTTTTAATAGATCGACATGGGGTTTGCTCGCCGAAATAAACACCTGATCTGTCCATTTCTGTGCTGTCAATTGTCTCCAGACCCGTTGCACCATGGATTCCGGCTCGCCGCTTGCCTGACGAAGCAACTTCAGGAATTGTTTGGACCTTGCTTCATTGGATAGCGGCCACAACCTTTTTCCAGCCCCTCCCGAAAGCAGTATCAGCATCATTCAGGCCACCTCTGTCCATTTTCATCGTGTATAAGGCATCATATGTACCAGTTGAAGGCGATGCCTCGCGTTTGCCGGAAAATGGTCTACTCTCCTGTAGGCTCGCGAATGACCCAACCAAAAAATGAAAACAGCCCCCGTGCCATGTGCTAAGAGGGCTGTAAGCTGCCTAGAAGACCGTCGGATGCCACTGACGGCTGAGATAATCAAACGTAAACATGCCTTGCGTAGATAGATGGGGAGTGAAAAAGAAAGGCATATAGGATTTCATTTCCAACCCTTGAAAGTGAAGGGAGTTGAGACGGATGAAGGCATTACTCGCCATCTCCCTGGTGTACAGCTTGCCATTTATCAGATACACTTTTCTCTTTCCGTTGAGACTTTCTGCCCAAAGCGGGCGATTGATATTTTCATCAAACATTTTGTCCCCGTATCGGCCATGTGTATAGGTGTACGCTGGAAATTGACGCAAAAATAAAAGACCGACAACCATGTCTGAGACGAGGGGAAGGTCGTTGCTTACATGTCCCAGATTCTTCGTTTCCTGCACTAACTCTTCAAACTTGACGGGGTCGGCAAAATACGCCGTTGTAAATGAACAAAAACGATCCAAAAGCTCTGCGTTCACAAAATTGGTCCAGACGAATTCCATCATAAATTGGCTGTATTCCGGGTTGGTGACGTTCTCATACAGCATCACGTCCGAATCGATATAGCAGCAAGCCGGCATTTGCTGAGAACGCATGAAATCACGCAGGATAAACCACCTTTGAAAACAAAACAGATTGTACGCGTGGGACATGACATGCAGGTGCTTATAGTGCGGGGCAAAAGCGGAAGCAGTCTGCATGTAAGCATCCATTCTTACATGCTGAATTCCATTTGTTCCAAATCTTTGGTTGAGAGCTGTGCCGAGCAGGATGATTTTCGCACCGGGGTTGCTCACTCGGGCCTGCCGCAAGCTGTATAACAAGTAATTGTCGTCCGTACGATGCATAAAAACAATGGGCAAGGACATCGGACGTACCTCCTCTTTGCGCCTTTCTCTCCGATACCATATGTAATCTGCTTACACGAGGGGACCAAATTGGGGCAACCAACCAGTACCCAACCAAGCATCGGCACGTATCCTATCATCAGTCCACCACAAGTGAGAGATGGGATACAGACAAGGAGGTCAGATCGTTGGGAGGCAACTGGACGAACGAAGAAATCATAAAAGAAATAAACAAGCGCAAATGGTATCACAAAATTGAACTTCGCCCCGGGATTGTCACGCCGGGAATACCGATTCTTGAAAAACTCTGGGACATGACACGGCAGACGAGACAACATGTATCTTATCAAGGCAAGCGGGTCCTTGATTTGGCTAGTTTTGACGGCATGTGGGTGTTCGAAGCGGAAAAGCTGGGAGCGAGCCTGGTGGTTGCCACAGATTGCCTGCATCCCTTATACGCCAACTTTGAACTGTGCAAAAACATTTTGAACAGCAAAGCCATTCCGTTTTACAATACCTCACCCTACCGCCTGTGGGACGGCCTCCAGGTGCTACTCATGGATGATATGACAGCGAGAAAATCCTTTCCAGAGCAAATCCAGCACAATAAATTCGATATCGTCCAACACCTGGGGCTTCTCTACCATGTCCGCGACCCGCTCTACACTCTTTCCCAATGCAGGAGCGTCATCAAAACCGGCGGTCATCTTCTGCTGGAAACAGCAGCTATTCTCGACTCGGACGAATCCAAGATGGTTTTGAACGGCACCCCAGGAAAGATGAACCGCCTCTATCAGGATGATACGACTTGGTGGCTCCCTACTCTGCCATGCTTATTGGAAATGCTGGAAAACACCTTGTTTCATCCGCTTCCCCATACGATTCGCACGGTATCCTCTGGCACATTTAATGGGTATCATGCCGGGAGGATCAGTTTGTTCGCAGAAGCGATACCTCCCAGCAGGATCAATCCGGCAGCCCGCGCCGAAATCTTGCGGACGTTTCGTAATCCCGGGCTGGTACCTGAGCATCTGTAAATCCTTTTCTGGCATCCAGACGACGAAAAATCGGCTGGGTGCCTTTTGGTATATGGAAAAACCTTGCGGAATTAAGAAACCTATCCTAAAACAAAATGCTTCCCTTGTACATACACTACTGAAGAGAAGTGTGGGATTAGAAAGATCCGCATTTCAAGCAAGGGAGGGATATTGTGTCACATTCACCATTGCCTCTGGTAACCATTATTACGCCTTCCTACAATCAGGGGAAGTTCATTAAGGAGACCATCGACAGCGTCTTGCAACAAGATTACCGACATATTGAACACATCGTCGTCGACGGTGGTTCTACCGATAACACCATTGCGATCCTGCAAAGCTATGCGCAAAGCGACGGGCGTTTCCGTTTCATCTCCGAACCTGACCGCGGCCAGTCTCATGCTATCAATAAGGGCTTGGCCATGGCACGGGGGGAAATCATCGGCTGGCTCAATTCAGATGATACGTACTTGCCAGGAGCGATCCGGAAAGCCGTGCATGCCCTCATCTCCCATCCGGAATGGGGAATGGTGCACGGACATTGCCATGTCGCCAATGAGACCAATCAGATCACGAGCAGCTATCCTACCGAACCAGCGGATGCCCAAAAGCTGTACCATACCTGCTGTATCTGCCAGCCTGCCGCATTTATTCGAAAAAACGTCTTTGAGCAAATGAACGGCGTCGACGAAAATTTGCATTTTTGCATGGACTACGAATTGTGGATGCGTGTCGCCAAACAACACATCATCGGGTATATCCCAGAATTTGTTGCAACCGCCAGACTTCACAGCAACTGCAAATCCGCGACACAGTGGCAATCCACCGGGATTCCCGAGGTGCTGAAATCATTGGCCAAACACTACGGCAGCATCCCGTACGGCTGGGTTACCTACGCTTCCCAATATCAAGGGCCGGGGGCTTTTACCTTGATCAACAAGTTGAAAGACGCCTCCCATAACCAGCCTAGAGTCATCCATACCAACCGTTCCATCGACATGTGGACTCCGCCGATCTTTCGCATCCTGATCGCTTCTGATGCCCACGCCCCCGCTCATCTGCTCATCGTCAAGGGAAGACTTCCCGCACCTGCCTTTCAAAATCAGAAGCCCGTGACTCTGACAGCATTGATCAATGGCCAGCCTTACAAATCGTTTCCGATTACCCAACCCAACTTCCAACTGGAGATCCCGCTCGATCCCTCGAAGACAAGCAATCTGGTGGACATCGCAGCGTCGCATATCATCTCCCCTGTCTCTTTGCGGCTGGGTTTCCTTCAGGCGGCAGGCTTCATCGCAGAAGAAATCCTTCCGCTCTCCCGTGAAGAAGCCGTTGTTTTTCGGACCTTTGCCCACTAATCAGTCTTTGGTCGGTAATGGGTTGCAATCCAAGTGAGCGTCCGTGAAAGAGCATGATCAACCAAAATACATCTTGGTCTCGATCACGGCCGCCGCTCCGGCTATGGCAAGCACCAGCAACAACGGATAGGTTATGGGGACATACGTATAAAGGAGCAAAATTACCGCTGCCACCCAAACACCCACACACCAATGACAAGCAAGCAGACTGCCGATCCAGCGCCGCAACCCAGTCCCCTTGTATTCCACATTTCGGACAAGCTGTCCCGACACATCAGGATCATATGAAACGGATAGAAATGGCTTGCGGATGAACGCTGTAATTTCATCAAAGACAATCAGATGCGTAAGTCTGAAGCTCGCCAACACAAGAATCAACAAATCCAAAAACGAAATGCCAAACATTTGGACTCCATCCCTTTCCATGATTTTCTCCTTGTTATGTCAACTTTGGGTCTTGTAACATTAAAAGGCGACAAAAACCAGAGGAAGGTGTGATGACATGAAGCGCAACATAACGAAGATGGCAACCATCCTTTCCCTGTCCGTCTCGCTTGCCGTTATCGGACAACCTGTATTCGCCAAAACCTCTTTTACCCCCCTGAAATCCGGGATGAAGGGTCAGACAGTACAGGAAGTTGAAAAAATGCTGAAGGCATTGAATTTTGATTACAAATTGAAAGTGGACAAGCTGTACAATAAATACACAGCTCTAAATGTTAAAAAATTCCAAAAATCAGTGAAGCTGAAACAGACCGGAACCGTCAATAAGCTTACGTATGACAAGCTGAAAAAAGCCTATGCAAACAAGCAAAAGGCGGATAGTGACACACCAAAATCGGAAAATAAAAAGCCAGAAAGTCCCAAGCCGGACACCCATACTTCTGACACACTCAAATTGGGTTCATCCGGGAAAGAAGTAAAAGCTTTGCAAGAGGATTTGAAAAAGCTGGGATACAAGGTGACAGTTAGCGGTAACTTCGATGCTTCCACTCGCCTAGCCGTGATGATTTTCCAATCGCGAAATTCGTTGGGCCTGACAGGTGAAGCAGACAGCAAACTCATCGCGGCAATCTCCAAACAAGCGCAGGAGAAGCCAAGCCAGTCTGAAGAGCAGACAAAACCAGCGACTCCAAGCAAGCCAGCAGTGCCATCGACTCCTGCTTCACCCGATCAGTCCAAACAACCAGGAAATTCGAATCCCTCTGCAGAAGTACCGCTTCCCTCCGGCCTGACAGCAGAGGAGAAGGAAATGGTGCAGCTGGTCAATCAGGAGCGTGCCAGCCGAGGACTTCAACCGCTGCAATTAGATATGAACATCGTCAAGACAGCCCGGGTCAAAGCACAGGACATGGTAAACAACAGCTATTTCAGTCACACTTCGCCAACTTACGGATCTCCGTTCCAGATGATGGATACATTCGGCATCCACTATCGCGCTGCGGCTGAAAACATCGCCCAGAACCGGAGCGTATCTGCCGCCCATGCATCGTTCATGGGTTCCTCTGGACATAAAGCCAACATCCTAAACGCAACGTACACGCATGTGGGGCTTGCAGTCGTAGATGGCGGACCACATGGAAAAACCTTCGTGCAGATGTTCGTGAAATATTAAAGCCCTACTCAAACCCACCCCTTCCCCGAAGGCGGTGGGTTTTCTTTAGAACGATACAGCAATTCGGTTGTTTGCCGGAAAATGCAGTTGTTGGTCGTTCACCATAACCACGCCTTCCACAGTAATGGTGGTTCGCTCCTCCTGTTGAAAAAAGGAGATCTGGAAATTCTGAAATGACTCGCTCATCTTCGGCGGGATGACCATCGGCTGAATCGGAGCAATCCAATATTCTCCACGCTCCTTCGCTTGTTCGAACCAGTCATCCTCCATATACTTCCACCCCTTGGCTCCACCCTGACCTTGGACACCAAGAGTCTCGACCATGTTCGGCGGCAGGATTTGCCCTCCTAGCTTGATTCCCTCAACCGGGTTGACTCGCAAACAGACTACCGGGTTGTACAAAGCTTCTGTTCCTGTATTTTTCACGATGAGGCTTCCGATCAACAGATAGGGACGGTTTTCTGTATCATGGTGCATCAAAGTGTAGTCAAAATAGACTTCTGCCTCCATGCGCTGTTCTGTCATGATTGGCGTAGGCATTTTTACTTCCTTCGGCAAAAGCGGCCCTTCGATCACTTGCTTCTCTTCTTTTTGCTCCTGTGGGGCTGCCGCTACGACCTCAACTGGTGCAGCCTGTTGCTCCTTTTGTTCCTCTTCCTCCAGCTTGTGCACTTGACCAAAGAATGTCTGCAAGAGGTGTGGAAGCAGATACGAGATCGGACTGATTCCCTGTCCCGCATGGACGTCGCGAAGAATTCCCGAGACAAGGGAGATCGCGATTTGCTCGGCTAGCTTACTTCTTTTTACACCCTCAAGTCCGGAGGGAACATGCCACTGGATCGGTAGAAGATTCGACGTCTTCGCTCGCTTGCTGATGCGTATCTGGCAAGGAATGCCACTCTGTTTCATCTCGTGGAACACATGATGCAGAAGCCTTCTTCTCCGCTCATCGTCCCCTTGGAAGAGAATAAGACGCGATTCTTCTAGGGAAGGAAGCTCCTTAGCCGAAAAGCGCAAAGCGGCATCACTGTCTCGAAACGATTCTTCCCCTTTCTCCAGCAGGACAGGCTTGGCACCAACATCACGGAGAAAGGATGTAGCACGGGAAAGCACTTCGTATTCCAGACCTGTATCATCATCCGTACCACCCGCGATCAGCTTAAAAACCTTTCCTTTTAAACCTGATCCCAGATCAACCCGCTTGGCTTCCGGGTCCCACTGAAGCTGAAAGCCTTGTTCCTGGCAAAACAGGCGCAGAGCGGGCAATGCCGAATAGGGGATGGCTTCTCTGCGCTGTCCATCATAATACACCTCGACATCCATGATCCTCTTCACTCCTTCTCACCTACACATACCCGGTCTATTGTATGAATGCCCTGCCTTGAGGGTGTGCCTTCCATCAAGCTTTTGCATACCCTAGCAAAGGAGAGGAGTGATCAACTTGTCCATAGAAAAACTACCATTGGTCTCGGTCATCATTCCGGCCAAAAATGAAGGGAACAATGTCCGCACTACGTTGACATCCCTGTATGAATGCAAGACGCGCTACCCGTTGGAAATCATCGTAGTAGACGACGGCTCCAGTGACAAATGCTGTGATTTTCTAAAGACCGAGCAGCAAGCCATGCCTGTCAGACTTATTACCACTCCCGGGATTGGAGCCGCTCCGGCGCGCAACCTGGGTGCAGAACAGGCCAAAGGAACATATCTGATCTTTTGTGATGCGCATTTGACCTTCGAGCCATACTGGATCGACCGCTTGCTGGAATTGATCCTTTCCCGAACAGCGGATGCAGTAGCCCCAGCGATCGGCTCCATCAACGAACCGCATAAAGTAGGCTATGGTCAAAAACTGGATGAGCGCTTGGGGGTCGTGTGGAATCCCCAACCCTACCGCGCCTCCCCTGTCGCCATCCTGCCCGGCGGCTGTTTTGTCATTCCCAAGTCCGTCTTCATGGACATCGGTGGTTTCGATCGCGGCTTTCAGGTGTGGGGGTACGAGGATATTGAAATCTCCATCAAGCTTTGGCTGTTCGGTTATCGCTGCTTTGTCCATCCCAACGTCAAAATCCTTCATCTCTTCCGTCAGGCACATCCGTACACGGTAACCCATACGCATGTGTACTACAACATGCTGCGGATGGCGTACAGCCACTTCAAGGAGGAAAGAATTGCTGCGTGCAAAAAGCTGATCATTCATGCAAATGCCGATGAAGTGGAGCAAGACGTAATAAAATTTGGTGCGGCCGCCCAACGCGCCCGTTATTTTGCGCGACGAAAACATGACGACGACTGGTGGACCCGAGAATTCCGAATTCCTTTTTAAGCGTTTGGATTTGAAGAGTGGCCTGTTACCCTTGTACAATCGCCTGAAAATAGGCAAACGTTGACAAGCAAAAACGAGGCCTTCTCCATAGAATGTAAATGCAAATGCAAATCCACTAGGAAAGGAAGGGTCCATCTGGTGAACAACATCAAGCCCATCATGGGTCGCCAAGTGCCTACACCGACGCCTACCGCTCCTCCACCAATCTCCAACAACCTACAAGAAGAGTGTATCCGCGTCCATAAGGTGTACGACTGGGTCGTCAGCGCCAACCAGTATCGCAACAAGATTCCGCTCCCAAAAGACTGTCAGAAATTGGTAGATGCAGCGATTGCTGCTGGTCAAGACATCACCGTGCAATGCATTGAACCCTCAGGCAACTTCACATGTCGCGTTGCCAGCATTCGCCGTGAGAACATTGTAGTGGGTGGAGTTTCCGTTCGTGTAGGGGTGGTACGGTTCATATTTGGAGGGACCGCGGTCATTCGAATCTTCGCAGACGGGGTATTGCTGTGCGACTTCCCTACAACCGTTCAGTTTGATCAAGAAGTCGTACTCTGCCTGCCTGAACCTCTCGATGAAGACAATATCGTTTGCAGAATCGCTGCTCTTGAATGCATTCCGACTGGTACTGTTTTGTTGGGTGGCATGGTTGAGCTAAACGTCATCTTCTGTCTCGATGTTCAGGTCGAAGCCGAAGTCAAACTGGAAGTACTGGCAAAATTCTGCTCGCCACGTCCAAACGACATTCCGGTTCCATCGCCTACACCATCGTTCCGTTGCCCTCCTTTTGCCTTCCCGCCGCAATGCCCGCCGATCTTCCCGCGGCCTAACTGCGATTGCCAGGCAACTGTCAATACACTAATTCCAGGGGTTACGGTAAGCCTTGGCTTGCCGCCTGCTGCTCTCACAGAGATCGGTACCGTTCAGCTGATTGCCGATATTTGCCCGAGCTGCAACCCTGGAGGCAGCACCTTCACCTTCAACTTCTTCGATACACCTGGTCCGACTCCACTCCCGGATGTCTTCCCAGGCGATCAAAGCTTCAACTTCTCACCCACCACGATCAGCTCTCCTACATGCATCACGCTCCTGCCTACGCTTATTCCAGGTATCGCACTACCAACTATCCTGATCGGCATGATCGTGACAGGTACCGGGGTACAGACATTTACTTCTACAGGAACAACACAGACACTCAACTACACCTTGGTCTTGGCGGAAACTGGCTTGGGACTGCCAGACGTCATTCTCTTCCTGCTGACCGACCCTCTGGGAGTCACTTCCTTCGCAGCAGCGATCACCATCGTTCCAGACGCACAACTGCTGGTTCAAGACTGCATTACCTTCCCAGATGTTCTGACACCAACATTCCCCTAAATCCCAATCCATGCTTGAACTCGGAGAGAAGCCTCAAAAGCTTCTCTCTTTTTTGTTCGGAAAAGCTTGACCTCATATGGGGAATGCCTAGTCATAGAAGAAATCTGCACCCGTACACGCCTGCCGACATATGTCTATAGAGGAAACTGGATACCGGAGGGAGGGATAGAATGCCTATCAAGAAGAAGTCCACAAAGCGATCGCCTGAGAGTGAAAAAATCATTTTGCTCAAAAGGCAGGCGAGTTACTACGAAGAAATCGCTCTCCAGTATAGCCATGAATTGAAAGAACTCCAGCAACATCGCCAGCAATGGGAAGAGCGGGAGAAGGAATATCAGCAACAAATCAAAGAAATACGTCATTCCCTAACCAAATACCAGGAGCTCGAAGCCGACTGGCGCGACAAGCTAGCAAATGGCACACAGCAAATTCGTGATTTGGAAACCAAACTACAGCAACAATCCAAGATGTTAAACCAAAAAGAAAGTACCATTGCCCACTACAAGGAAAAAGTAGAGAAGCTGAATCAGTCCGACGCCCTCGCCAAGGCACGGCAATACGAACTGGCTTTGGAGGAGAAGCAAAAAATCATTGAGGACTATCAGGAGAAAGAACGGGAGTGGGAGACACAGCTTGAACAAGCGAAGCTCATTCGGAAACAAGAAATCGCCCGACATGAGGCAGTAGCAGCGCAGAAAATCCAACTCCTGGAGCAGGAACTGGCAGAAGCCGTCGCTTCCCACACTGCAGCTCAAGCAGCCTTGAGCAAGCAATTGGAAGAAAGGGATGCAGTGATTTCCAAACTTCAGCAAGAAGAAACCACCCGACAAGAGGCTGTAGTCGCTGAGAAAATCCAACTCCTGGAGCAGGAACTCGCAGAAGCCGTCGCTTCCCACACAGCAGCTCAAGCAGCCTTGAGCAAGCAATTGGAAGAAAAGGATGCAATGATATCCAAGCTGCAGCAAGAAGAAACCAACCGACAAGAGGCTATAGTCGCGGAGAAAATCCAACTCCTGAAGCAGGAACTGGAAGAAGCCGTCGCTTCCCACACTGCAGCTCAAGAGGCCTTGAGCAAGCAATTGGAAGAAAAGGATTCATTGATTTCCAAACTGCAGCTTCAAGAAAGCACCTTGATGAAAACCATTGAGTCCTTGAAGAATATGCATGCAGAGTGGCAGGAAAAGGAGAAAAAATACAAGGAGTCAATTCAGGAATTTACCGCAAAAGAAACCCGGTCCCCCAAAACGGGAATACCGATCCAACAAACCGTCCATTCTTCAGCAAAATCAATTCCAGCAACTTCAATCCAAATGCCTACACAGACGCATGCCACCTATTTGAAACCACATCAGACACCGCATACACATCCCATCAATCCTTTCAAGCCGACCGAGTAACCCTAAGAGATAAGAACCCCCACTTTCCTCTTCCTTTCCCCTCAATGTGCAACTGCCGTTCCAACCTGTGGTTGCTCGGCATAAACCATTATTAGTCTTAGCGAAAGGAAGGGATTGGATGACACCCGAACAATATCGCGAGCTGTATCGCCAAAGGCAGGCTCGCCCAGTCAGGAACCATGCATCCGGCCAGCGTCAGATACAGACACCCTTGCCCAATTCTGGACCGACAAATACCGTCAGAAGTGTAGCTACACCCAAGACAGGCGGTTGTTGTGGCAGGAAACGCTCACAGTAACAGCAGAATGGGCCATTCGTTTCCAGCCCTTTTCGCTTCTCAAAGGGTTTGGAAGGAAATGTTGATACACTGCCTCGAAGAGCGTCCGTATGAGGCATGCGGACTTTTGTCGGGACGCATGGGAAGGGTCGAAACGATCTGGCGAATGGTAAATGTCGATCGGAGTCCGGTATCTTTCTACATGGACCCTGAACAAATCAAATCGGTTTTTCAGGCCATTCAAAAGAGAGGGGAGCAACTGGCAGGAGTATACCACTCCCACCCAACTGCTCCCCCCATTCCATCTAAAGAAGATATTGCCTACGCTACCTATCCCGAAGCTGCGTATCTCATTGTCTCTCTCGCCAATAAACAGCCTACCGTCGGCAGTTACCGGATTATCGACAAAAGAG
>DASQMM010000026.1:0-15683 GCA_035645495.1 Brevibacillus sp.
CCCTACGCTTTTGTTGTACCATCGACCGCGGATTTTGCCACCGGCTGAGGAAGCTTCTTGGACCCCAAATAGACACCGGCCACAATCATGCACAAAGCAAGTATATGAATCAATTGCAGCTTTTCACCTAAAAATATCGCGGCAAACACGAGACTGGCCAAGGGCATTCCATTTAAAAAGACGGCCGTTCGGCTCGCTCCAAGCTGCCGGATGCCGTAATTCCAGCCCACTGTGCCCAACGCCGAAGAAAAGACTGCGGATGCCAGAATGACCAGCCATTGAAATGGAGTAATTTCCATGCTCATATAATAGGTCACGGGTTTGTCGAGTAAAGCGACTGACCAGAGAAAGACCATGCCGAAAACCTGCGCCAATGCAGTAATCAAAAGCACAGGCACTCCCCGCATCACCAGCTTGCGAATCAGCAGACCCCCGGTCACGTACATCAGCATGGAGAAAAACATAACCGCATCTCCCCAGCCGCTAACCTTCAGACTTCCATGTTGAGAAAGAACGACCACCAGGACACCCGAAAAACCAATTCCAATTCCGAGTGCTTTGCGCCAAGACATGGGTTCACCTAAAAAAAGCATTGCCAACAATCCGGTAGCCAACGGATTCAATCCCAAAATGAGTGAGCCATTGCCGGCGGTTGTATACTGAACTCCAATGGCCATTGTGATCTGATGCAAAGCAATCGAGGTCGCCCCAATCCCTGCCAGGAGTAGCCAATCCATTTTGGCCATCCGCAGACGCTTTCGGTACGCCCAGATGATTGGGATAAAACAGGCGGCAGCCAATGCCATGCGCAGCGATGAAACAAATAACGGAGGAAACGTGGTCAGGTATTTCACCATCACGACGTTTAGTCCCCATATGGAGACTACCCCCGCCAACATGATAAATAGTAGCCCTTCTTTATTTTTCATTGCCTTGTCTCCCATCGCGTACGTTCCAAATCATGCTGGTATTGTAGCACATCCTACTTGTCATCTGCTGTAGAAGGATTTAGATTACCGTTATTGGAAAAATCGATTAATAAACTGAAAAAAGACCTGGCAACCAGAATGGTTGTCAGGTCTTTGACTATGGCAATAATTAAGCTTCGATGGAAGCAACTACGCCAGCGCCTACTGTACGGCCACCTTCGCGGATCGCGAAGCGAGTACCTTGTTCCATCGCTACTGGAGCGATCAGTTCAACGGTGAACTCAGTGTTGTCGCCAGGCATGATCATTTCAACGCCTTCTGGCAGTTGGATGATACCTGTAACGTCAGTTGTACGGAAGTAGAATTGTGGACGGTAGTTAGCAAAGAAAGGAGTGTGACGTCCGCCCTCTTCTTTGGACAGAACGTAAACTTCTGCTTTGAACTTGGTGTAAGGCTTAACGGAACCTGGTTTCGCCAAGCATTGTCCACGCTCGATGTCTTTACGCTCTACACCGCGCAGCAGGGCACCGATATTGTCACCAGCTTGAGCGGAATCCAGCAATTTGCGGAACATCTCAACACCAGTAACTGTGGAAGTTTTTGTTTCCTCAGCCAAACCGATGATCTCAACTGGGTCACCAACTTTAACTACACCGCGCTCTACACGACCAGTAGCAACAGTACCACGACCAGTGATCGTGAACACGTCCTCTACAGGCATCAGGAATGGCTTGTCAGTTGCACGCTCAGGAGTTGGGATGTAGCTGTCAACAGCTTCCATCAGCTCAACAACTTTTTGTGCCCAATCGCCAGTTGGATTGTCCAAAGCTTCTTTAGCAGAACCTTTGATTACTGGAGTATCGTCACCTGGGAACTCGTATTGAGACAACAGGTCACGGATTTCCATTTCAACCAGTTCGAGCAACTCTTCATCGTCTACCATGTCACATTTGTTCATGAATACTACGATGTAAGGTACGCCTACTTGTTTGGAGAGCAGGATGTGCTCGCGAGTTTGTGGCATTGGGCCATCCGCTGCGGAAACAACCAGGATCGCTCCGTCCATTTGAGCAGCACCAGTAATCATGTTTTTCACATAGTCCGCGTGACCAGGGCAGTCAACGTGAGCATAGTGACGGTTTTCAGTTTCGTACTCAACGTGGGAAGTGTTGATCGTGATACCGCGCTCTTTTTCTTCTGGAGCAGCGTCAATCGCAGCATAGTTCATTGCTTTTGCGTTACCTTTTTGTGCCAATACAGTTGTGATGGCAGCAGTCAAGGTTGTTTTACCATGGTCAACGTGACCAATGGTACCGATGTTTACGTGCGGTTTATTACGCTCAAATTTTTCTTTTGCCATGAGAGCTTAAGCCTCCTTAAATGATAAGGGTTTATAGTGTTAAGAAAGGTTTACCCTACTTCTGGTTTCCCACACATATTGTAAACCTTTCTCGTTTCCAAATAAAGTCGTACGCGGAAATTATTCGCCTTTGGATTTCTTGACGATCTCTTCGGAGATGAATTTTGGTACCTCTTCGTAGTGATCGATCTCCATGGAGTAGGTTCCGCGGCCTTGTGTACGGGAGCGAAGAACTGTGGAGTAGCCGAACATCTCGGAGAGCGGCACCATTGCACGGATGGCTTGTGCGTTTGCACGAGCTTCCATACCTTCGATGCGGCCACGGCGGGAGTTCAGGTCACCCATTACGTCACCCATGTACTCTTCAGGCATAACTACTTCTACTTTCATGATTGGCTCCAGGAGTACAGCGCCACATTTTTTCGCAGCTTCTTTCAAAGCGAGAGAACCTGCTACTTTAAATGCCATCTCGGAGGAGTCGACGTCATGGTAGCTACCGTCTACGATGGTAGCTTTGATGTCAACCAGCGGGAAGCCGGCGATAACACCATTTTTCATCGCTTCTTCGATACCTGCTTGAACAGCAGGGATGTACTCTCTCGGTACCACACCACCGACAATTTTGTTTTCAAACTGGAAGCCTTGACCTGGTTCGAGTGGAGCAAATTCCACCCAAACGTGACCGTATTGACCACGACCACCGGACTGACGAACGAATTTACCTTCCACTTTCGCTGCATTGCGGAATGTTTCACGATATGCAACTTGTGGAGCACCTACGTTCGCTTCCACTTTGAATTCACGTTTCATACGATCAACGATGATCTCCAGGTGAAGCTCACCCATACCGGAGATGATGGTTTGACCAGTTTCTTCATCCGTGCGAGTTCTGAACGTAGGATCCTCTTCAGCCAGCTTGGACAGGGCGATACCCATCTTGTCTTGGTCTGCTTTGGATTTTGGTTCGATCGCAACGGAGATAACTGGTTCTGGGAATACCATGGACTCCAGGATTACTGGGGCCTTTTCATCACACAGAGTGTCACCAGTTGTCGTATCTTTCAAACCTACTGCAGCAGCGATATCCCCGGAGTAAACCGTTTGGATTTCTTCGCGGTGGTTTGCGTGCATTTGCAGGATGCGGCCTACACGCTCACGCTTGCCTTTAGTAGAGTTCAGTACGTAAGAACCGGAGTTCATTACACCAGAGTAAACACGGAAGAAAGTCAGACGGCCAACATACGGGTCGGTCATGATCTTGAACGCAAGAGCGGAGAACGGACCATTGTCGTCAGCTGGACGAGTCACTTCTTCTTCGGAATCTGGCAATGTACCTTTGATTGCTGGGATGTCGATTGGAGAAGGCAGGTAAGCAACTACGTTGTCCAGCATAGGCTGTACGCCTTTGTTGCGGTAGGAAGAACCGCACATTACTGGAACGAGTTTTACCTCGATGGTACCTTTGCGCAGTGCTGCACGAATTTCATCGTTTGTCAGCTCTTCGCCTTCCAGGTACTTCATCATCAGCTCTTCATCTTGCTCTGCAGCCGCTTCGACCAATGCAAGACGAAGCTCATCGCACTTCTCTTTCAGGTCTTCAGGGATATCTACAGCATCAGATGTTTTACCCAGGTCATCGGTATAAATGATCGCTTTCATCTCGATCAAGTCTACCATGCCTTTGAACTGGTCTTCAGCACCGATTGGATATTGGATCGCTACCGGGTTCGCACCCAGACGTGTGCGGATTTGCTCCAAGCACATGTCGAAGTTCGCCCCGATGATGTCCATTTTGTTGATGTAGCAAAGGCGCGGAACGCCGTATTTGTCAGCTTGACGCCATACGGTCTCAGTCTGAGGCTCTACACCGCCTTTTGCGTCAAAAACGGTTACAGCACCGTCAAGAACGCGCAAGGAGCGCTCAACTTCAACAGTGAAGTCTACGTGTCCAGGCGTATCGATGATGTTGATTCGATGTCCTTTCCACTGAGCGGTAGTAGCAGCAGATGTGATGGTGATACCGCGCTCTTGTTCTTGTTCCATCCAGTCCATGGTGGCGGCACCTTCGTGCGTTTCACCAATTTTATGAACGCGACCGGTATAGAACAGAATACGCTCTGTCGTTGTCGTCTTACCAGCATCAATGTGAGCCATGATACCGATATTACGCGTATTCGCTAAAGAGAACTCGCGAGCCATTAGGTGTGCTCCTTCCATACTCGAGTGTAAAAAGATAAGGGTGTCCAAAACAGACACCCGTTTTGGATCCTACCAACGATAGTGTGCGAACGCTTTGTTTGCTTCTGCCATTTTGTGCGTATCTTCACGCTTTTTCACGGCAGCACCAGTGTTGTTCGCTGCATCCATGATTTCATTAGCCAGACGTTGTTCCATGGTTTTCTCTCCACGGTTGCGGGAGTAGTTAACCATCCAACGAAGACCGAGTGTAGTGCGGCGCTCAGGCTTCACTTCGATCGGTACCTGGTAGTTAGCACCACCTACACGGCGAGCTTTTACTTCCAGTACTGGCATTACGTTTTTCAGTGCTTCTTCAAACACTTCCATCGGGTTGCGACCTGTCCGCTCCTGGATGATGTTAAATGCGTTGTAGAGGATGTTTTGAGCTACACCGCGCTTACCATCCAACATCAAACGGTTAATCAAACGAGTAACCAGCTTGCTGTTGTAAATAGGATCAGGCAGCACGTCACGACGGGCTACAGGACCTTTACGAGGCATCGTATTCCCTCCTTCTTTTCGATATCAAATTACGCCACTTCACAGGCGTTTTTCTTATTTTTTAGCTGCTGCTTGACCTGGTTTTGGACGCTTAGTACCGTATTTGGAACGACCTTGTTTACGGTTGTTCACACCAGCAGTGTCAAGAGCGCCACGAACGATATGGTAGCGTACCCCTGGCAAGTCTTTTACACGACCGCCGCGCACCAGCACGACGCTATGCTCTTGCAGGTTGTGGCCGATACCACCGATGTAAGCTGTTACCTCGATTCCGTTAGTCAAACGCACACGAGCGTATTTACGCAACGCGGAGTTCGGTTTTTTCGGAGTCATGGTACCTACACGAGTGCAAACACCACGTTTTTGAGGAGAGCTTTGGTTGGTTTGGCTTTTCTTGAAGCTGTTGTACCCTTTTTGCAGAGCTGGGGACTTCGACTTCACAACCTTATCCTCGCGACCTTTACGCACCAATTGGTTAATTGTAGGCATGATGTTACCTCCCTTCTTAATACCCAATCTCAAGACCACAGATCCAGGTGAGTCATTTTGAGGTCAAATAGAAAGTTCTTGTCCAGTGTGACGCAGCGCGGAACACCAAACAAAAACATCGTTAACCACTTTTTTTAATCGCGGCCGTTGCCGCTCCCACTTCAATTCCGCACACCTTGCCTAATCGGCGCATGGAATCCACATGGATGACTGGCACACCCTTCTCTTTGCAAAGGAGCTCGACCTTTTGGGTCAAACGCCGATCGGCATCATCCGCGATATAGACCGTTTCTACTTGTCCGTTTTCCACGGCTTTCATCGTTTGCTTGATTCCGATGGTTAACTCCTTGGCCCGCTCTACTTTTTCATAAGACATGATGATCATATCCTCCAAAGTACAGATGTCAGGCACACTAGAACATAATAGCAGGTAGGCTATTAGATGTCAATGCCCGTTTTCATATTTTTTAGTGGAGAAAACGCCCGCCATACGACGGGCGTTTCACCTTGTTTACTCCACAGAAACGGCTTCCTGCTGCTCTTTTTCCGCGGCTTCTGCTTCGTAATCAGCCACACTGGCCACATTGATATTGCGATAACGGGACATTCCTGTACCTGCTGGAACCAGTTTTCCGATAATCACGTTCTCTTTCAGACCCAAGAGACGGTCTACCTTGCCTTTGATAGCAGCATCGGTGAGTACGCGAGTCGTTTCCTGGAAGGATGCTGCAGACAGGAAGGAGTCTGTCTCGAGGGATGCTTTGGTAATCCCCAAAAGAACCGGACGTCCAACTGCCGGATTTCTGCCTTCCAGCAACACTTTGGCGTTCGCTTGCTCGAATTCCGGTACCTCAACATACGAGCCTGGCAACAGATCGGTATCTCCACTGTCAATGACTCGCAGCTTGCGAAGCATTTGGCGAATCATGACTTCGACGTGCTTGTCGTTAATTTCTACACCCTGCATACGGTACACTTTTTGGACCTCTTGCAAAATGTAGTTGGATACACCGCGCATGCCGCGAACTTTCAACATTTCTTTCGGGTCTACGGAACCCTCAGTGAGCTCATCCCCGGCATTCAGCTTGGTACCAACCGATACCTTGATGCGTGCGCCGTATGGAGCGGAGTACACTTTGTTTTCCGCTTCGCCTTGTACCTCGATCTCTCGACGGTCTTTTACCTCGCGAATATCAACGACTTGCCCGTCGATCTCGGAAATAACCGCCTGACCTTTTGGATTGCGCGCTTCAAACAGCTCCTGAATACGCGGCAAACCTTGAGTAATATCGTCTCCGGCAACCCCACCGGTATGGAATGTACGCATTGTCAGCTGCGTACCAGGTTCCCCGATGGATTGAGCCGCGATAATGCCCACCGCTTCGCCCACTTCTACTTCTGCTCCTGTCGCCAGGTTGCGGCCGTAGCACAGTTTGCAGACACCGTGACTGGTGCGGCAAGCGAGTACGTTGCGGATATAAACTTCTGTAATCCCGACTTTTTCGATGTACTCAGCAACTTCTTCGGAGATTTCTTCGTTGCGGCGAACGATGATTTCATTGGTCTCCGGATGGCGCAGCGTCTCGAAGCAGGTACGGCCGACGAGGCGGTCTGAAAGCTTCTCGATCTCTTCCTTGCCATCCTTGATCGCCGTAACGCGGATTCCCTTGTCTGTGCCACAGTCTTTTTCGCGGACGATCACGTCTTGGGCTACGTCTACCAGACGGCGAGTCAGATAACCCGAGTCCGCTGTACGCAGCGCCGTATCGGCGAGACCTTTCCGCGCACCGTGCGTGGAGATAAAGTACTCCAATACGGTCAGACCTTCACGGAAGTTGGATTTGATCGGCAACTCGATGATTCGTCCGGACGGGTTGGCCATCAGACCGCGCATACCAGCCAGCTGTGTGATCTGGGACACGTTACCGCGGGCTCCGGAGTTCGCCATCATAAAGATCGCGTTGAACTTATCCATGGACTTCATCAGGACTTCAGTTACTTCATCCTTGGCCTTGGACCAGATCGAGATGACGCGGTCGTAACGCTCGTCTTCGGTAATCAAACCGCGACGGAACTGCGTCATGACGGTTGCGACCTTTTGATCGGCTTCGTCGAGAATCTCTTTTTTCTTCTCTGGTACGGCGATGTCCGCGACGGCAATCGTAATACCTGCTTTCGTGGAGTACGTAAAGCCCAGTTCCTTGATTCTATCGAGAATCATAGAGGTTTTCATCGTGCCGAAGCGACGGAAGCACTCGGAGATGATCGTACCCAGGAAGCCTTTTTTCACAGCGCCACTATCCGGGAGATTCTTGATGAACTCCTTCACATTGACGCCTTTATCAAAGATGAAGTACTGGTCGGGCACCATGTTTTGCAGGTTGCTCTTGGTTGGCTCATTGATATATGGCAGGTCGTGCGGGAAGATCTCGTTGAAAATCACTTTCCCTGCAGTCGTGACCAGCAATGCTTCTTCTTGTCTTTCGGTAAAGCTGGTTTTGTTCAAGCGCTTCGCTGGCACCGCAATGCGCGTATGCAAGCTGATATAGCCTTGCTGGTAAGCAGCAATCACATCATGCGGATCGCGGTAAACGGTCCCTTCACCTTTGTCGCCCTCGCGCTCCAAGGTCAGGTAGTACGATCCGAGTACCATGTCCTGGGATGGCGTTACGACTGGCTTACCGTCTTTCGGGTTGAGGATGTTTTGCGCCGCCAGCATGAGAATGCGGGCTTCTGCCTGCGCCTCAGCGGACAACGGAACGTGAACGGCCATCTGGTCACCGTCAAAGTCGGCATTGTATGCCGTACATACGAGCGGATGCAGACGAATCGCACGACCCTCTACCAGAACCGGTTCAAATGCCTGGATACCCAGACGGTGCAATGTGGGGGCGCGGTTCAACAGTACCGGATGCTCGCGGATTACATCCTCGAGTACGTCCCACACTTCTGGCTGAACGCGCTCGACCTTGCGCTTGGCGCTCTTGATGTTGTGAGCAAGACCTTTGGCCACCAGCTCTTTCATCACGAACGGCTTGAACAGCTCCAAAGCCATTTCTTTCGGCAGACCGCACTGATACATTTTCAGGTTTGGTCCGACTACGATAACAGAACGGCCGGAGTAGTCTACACGTTTACCCAAGAGGTTCTGACGGAAGCGTCCTTGTTTCCCTTTCAGCATGTGGCTGAGGGATTTCAGCGGACGGTTACCCGGTCCAGTCACCGGACGACCGCGGCGTCCGTTATCGATCAACGCATCGACTGCTTCCTGCAGCATGCGTTTTTCGTTTTGTACGATGATGTCGGGAGCACCCAATTCCAAAAGGCGCTTCAGACGGTTGTTCCGGTTGATTACGCGGCGATACAGGTCATTCAGGTCAGAGGTCGCAAAGCGTCCCCCATCCAGTTGAACCATCGGGCGCAGTTCCGGTGGAATGACAGGCAGTACATCCAGCACCATCCAATCCGGGTGGTTGCCGGAGTTGCGGAATGCCTCCAGCACTTCCAGACGCTTGATCGCACGATTGCGACGTTGTCCTTGCGCTGTTTTCAGGTCTTCCTTCAACGTCTCTACGTCTTTGTCCAAATCGATTTCAGCCAGCAGGCGCTTGATCGCTTCTGCTCCCATCATCGCTTGGAAGGAGTGTCCGTATTTTTCTCGATAATTGCGGTACTCTTTTTCAGAGAGCAATTGCTTCTTATCGAGCGGGGTGTCACCTGGGTCTGTGACCACATAGGATGCGAAGTAAATCACTTCCTCCAGGGAACGCGGGGACATGTCGAGCACCAAGCCCATACGGCTCGGAATCCCTTTGAAATACCAGATGTGAGAAACTGGGGCAGCCAGTTCAATATGCCCCATCCGCTCACGGCGTACCTTGGCGCGAGTCACTTCCACGCCACAACGATCGCACACGACACCTTTATAACGAACGCGCTTGTATTTTCCGCAATGGCACTCCCAGTCCTTGGTTGGTCCGAAGATGCGTTCGCAGAACAAGCCATCTTTTTCCGGTTTCAATGTACGGTAGTTGATCGTCTCCGGCTTTTTCACTTCCCCGAAAGACCACGAACGGATCTTATCGGGGGAAGCCAAGCCGATCTTCATATATTCGAAGTTGTTCACGTCTATCACAGGGCGTTACCTCCCTTTGTACCGGAATCTTACTCTGCTTCCTCCGAGCTTCCACCTTCAAGCACGAGGTTCAGCTTTTCACTGTTGCCCTCATCCTCGTCTTCCATTTCACGCATTTCAATCTCCTGCTCGTCACCGGACAGGATTTTCACGTCCATACCCAAGCTTTGCAGTTCCTTGATCAATACCTTGAACGACTCAGGAACACCTGGCTCCGGCACGTTTTCTCCCTTGACGATCGCTTCGTAGGTCTTCACACGACCGACCACATCGTCCGACTTGACGGTGAGGATCTCCTGCAAGGTGTAGGCTGCACCGTAAGCTTCCAATGCCCATACCTCCATCTCCCCGAAACGCTGGCCACCGAATTGAGCTTTACCGCCCAACGGCTGCTGGGTAACGAGAGAGTATGGTCCGGTAGAACGGGCGTGAATCTTGTCGTCTACCAAGTGAGCCAGTTTCAGCATGTATACGCAACCGACTGTTACACGACGATCGAATGGTTCCCCTGTACGGCCATCGTACAGAATGGTTTTACCGTCGCGGTCAAGACCGGCTTCTTCCAAGGTTTCAAAGACTTCGTGCTGACGCGCCCCATCAAATACCGGAGTGGCTACGTGGATGCCCAAAAGTTTGGCCGCCATACCCAAGTGTGTCTCCAGTACCTGACCGATGTTCATCCGGGAAGGTACCCCCAACGGGTTGAGTACGATTTCCACAGGTGAACCGTCCGGCAAGAACGGCATGTCTTCCTCAGGCATGATCCGGGCAATAACCCCTTTGTTACCGTGGCGTCCCGCCATTTTGTCACCCACGGAGATCTTCCGTTTTTGGGCGATGTAGACACGGACGAGTTGGTTGACGCCTGGAGGCAGTTCATCACCGTTTTCACGGGTGAATACCTTCACGTCTACGATAATGCCGGAACCGCCATGCGGCACGCGCAAGGAAGTATCGCGAACCTCACGAGCTTTTTCCCCGAAAATCGCATGCAGGAGTCGCTCTTCTGCGGTCAGTTCTGTAACCCCTTTTGGCGTTACTTTCCCGACGAGAATATCTCCATCCTGGATTTCCGCACCTACGCGCACAATTCCGCGTTCGTCCAGATTTTTCAACGCATCTTCCCCTACATTGGGGATGTCTCGCGTGATTTCTTCGGGACCGAGCTTGGTATCGCGAGCTTCGGATTCGTACTCTTCGATATGGATAGACGTATAAACGTCATCTTTCACCAGTTTTTCACTCAGCAAAATCGCATCTTCATAGTTGTATCCTTCGTAGGTCATAAACGCGACAATCACGTTGCGACCGAGAGCCAATTCCCCTTTTTCAGTGGACGGGCCGTCACCAATGATGTCACCTTTTTCAATCCAGTCGCCGCGTTTTACGATTGGGCGCTGGTTGACGCAGGTACCTTGGTTGGAACGGATAAACTTGTGCAATTTGTACTTGTCGAGATCGCCGGCTACTTGTTTGCCATCGATCTCCTTGTAACGGCGAACCCAGATTTCACGAGCAGTTACTCGTTCTACCTGTCCCGGATGCTTTGCCACGATGGCAACACCGGAGTCTTGCGCCGCTTTATGTTCCATACCGGTACCGACAAACGGCGCCTGCGGAATCAAAAGCGGAACAGCTTGCCGCTGCATGTTGGAACCCATCAGGGCGCGGTTCGCGTCATCGTTCTCAAGGAACGGAATCAAAGCGGTCGCCACAGAAACAACCTGCTTCGGCGATACGTCCATGAAATCGACCTTGTCACGCGGTACGCTCAGGATCTCACCCTTGCGTCGGCAAATAACCATGTCGTTGATAAAATAACCTTCATCATCGAGCGGCTGGTTTGCCTGCGCTACGTTAAAGACATCCTCTTCGTCAGCAGTCAAGTAGCTGATTTCCGTGAGTACGCGTCCTGTCTCAGGGTCTACCTTGCGACGCGGCGTCTCGATAAAGCCGTAGTCGTTGATCCGCGCAAAGGAAGACAGCGAGTTGATCAAGCCGATGTTCGGCCCCTCTGGCGTCTCAATTGGACACATGCGACCATAGTGGGAATGGTGAACGTCGCGCACTTCAAAGCCGGCGCGCTCACGAGTCAAACCACCAGGCCCCAGTGCCGACAGACGGCGTTTATGTGTCAGCTCAGCCAACGGGTTGGTCTGATCCATAAACTGGGACAACTGCGAACTTCCAAAGAACTCCTTCAGTGATGCAATCACTGGACGGATGTTAATGAGAGCTTGCGGCGTGATTTGGTTCTGATCCTGGATGGACATACGCTCACGCACTACGCGTTCCATACGGGAAAGTCCGATACGGAACTGGTTTTGCAAGAGTTCACCCACAGAACGCAGACGACGGTTGCCCAAATGGTCGATGTCATCGGTCGTTCCGACACCATGCAGCAGATTCATGAAGTAGTTGATAGCTGCCACGATGTCTGCTGGCGTGATGTGCTTGATAGTCTTGTCAATATTACCGTTGCCGATAATTTTGATGACTTTTCCATCCTCATTCGGGGAGAATATATTGATCGATTGCAGGTGAATGGTATCTTCTTCGAGAACTCCACCATGCGTGCGCACATCAATGAAACCAACATTTGTTTCCAGATGATCAACGATGCGATCCAGCAAGCGTCGGTCAATCATTTGGCCAGCGTCAGCCAAGATCTCGCCTGTCTCTGCATTAACCAGCGTTTCAGCCAAGCGCTGATTGTAGAGACGGTTTTTCAGATGAAGTTTTTTGTTCATTTTGTAGCGGCCGACGGAAGCCAGATCGTATCGCTTCGGATCGAAGAAGCGCGATACCAAGAGGCTTTTCGCATTTTCTACAGTCGGCGGTTCACCCGGACGCAGGCGCTCGTAAATCTCAATCAACGCTTTCTCCGTAGAGTCAGTGTTGTCTTTTTCCAGCGTGTTCTTGATGTACTCATCCTCACCCAGCAGATTGAGGATTTCAATATCAGAGCCAAAGCCCAGTGCACGCAAAAGAACCGTTACCGGGATTTTACGCGTACGGTCGATGCGGACATAAATCACGTCTTTCGCATCTGTTTCTAACTCCAGCCACGCACCCCTGTTCGGAATGACAGTAGCGGTAAACGTCTGCTTACCGTTTTTGTCCACTTTTGTGTTGTAATATACACTGGGGGAACGAACAAGCTGGCTGACAATAACGCGCTCAGCCCCATTAATAATGAAGGTTCCCGTTTCGGTCATGAGCGGGAAATCCCCCATGAAGACTTCTTGTTCCTTCACTTCTCCCGTCTCTTTGTTCAACAAACGTACCTTCACACGCAGAGGCGCCGCATAGGTGACGTCACGTTCTTTCGACTCGTCAACGTCATACTTCGGCTCTCCCAAGCTGTAGTCGATAAACTCCAGCACGAGATTGCCCGTGAAGTCCTGGATCGGCGAAATGTCCTGGAACATCTCACGCAGTCCCTCATCAAGGAACCATTGGTAGGACTTCTGCTGAATCTCGATGAGATTTGGAAGGCCCAGCACTTCGTTAATACGTGAATACGTACGACGCTGGCGATGTCGGCCACTTTGAATCACTTTACCTGCCAACTTATTCACCCCTCAGGTTGTGTTTTCACACATAGAAACTTGGCATTCGGCAACCCTTACAAGCAGACGAATACCTCAAATAAAAATGGGTTAAAGCAGTAATACCATTTTTAACCCAGAGAAACTCTATTTTAATAGAATTCCCAAGTTTTCACTCATGCATTCCTTCTTTTAACAAAAGAAGAAAAAGCACTTGACAGAAAGGGAATTGCACAAAAATAGACATTTATCCCATATTGACATTTTATAATGCTATCACATCGGAATATTCCCGTCAAGAAAACTTTTCAAAAGTCAATCCTTGACTATTTCACTGCGCGGAAAATGGAGTAGCCTTTTTCCCGGTCCACTTCTTCTACGCGCTTATAAAGCTCTTGCAGCTTCTTCAAAGCAGAAGGAGCTCCTTGCTTTTTCTGAATAACTACCCACATCTCGCCGCCCTCTGCGAGCAAATCATGTCCTTCCGTAAAAATCCGGTGGACGATTTCCTTGCCTGCACGAATCGGCGGATTGGTCAGGATCACGTCATAGCATTCTCCCTGAACGGCACTGTAGACATCACTGACGCGCACTTCTACATTGTGAATGCCATTGCGCTCTGCATTGCGTCTTGCCAAATCTGCTGCGCGCTCATTGACGTCGATCATCGTGACCTTTCCCTCACTCGCGAGCTTGGCTGCTGTCAATCCGATCGGACCATAGCCACACCCCACATCCAGCACACGCGCTTGACGCGGAATCTGCATGTTCTCAATGAGCAGCAGACTGCCAAAATCAACACGATCACGCGAAAAAACACCCGCATCTGTGGTGAAATGCAACTCATGGCCCCGTAATGTAAACGTCATATGTCGCTCGTCATGCGCAGTACCCGGTTTGTTGGTGTAGTAATGATCTGCCACGTGTATACCACCTTTGTCTCGTCGTTCCTACAGAAAAACCCCCTGCCAAGGCAAGGGGATTTCCATATGGGAAGCTAACTTACTTCACTTCTACAGATGCGCCAGCTTCTTCGAGTTTTGCTTTGAGAGCTTCTGCTTCGTCTTTGGAAACGCCCTCTTTGAGTGTTTTTGGTGCGTTGTCTACCAGGTCTTTTGCTTCTTTCAGACCCAGACCAGTCAGTTCGCGAACCACTTTGATTACGTTGATTTTGGAAGCGCCGCCGCTTACCAGTGTTACGTTGAATTCAGTTTGCTCAGCAGCAGCTTCAGCAGCGCCACCAGCTACAACAGCTACAGGAGCAGCTGCAGTTACACCGAATTCTTCTTCGATTGCTTTTACCAGGTCGTTCAGTTCGAGAACGGACATGCCTTTAATGGCTTCCAAGATTTGCTCTTTACTCATTTGTAAATCCTCCATTCAAGGAATAGTGTTTAGATTTGGTATTACCCGATCAGGCGATTACGCGCCTTGACCTTCTTTTTGCTCGGCCACTGCTTTGACTGCCAGTGCAACGTTGCGCATTGGAGCTTGCAGGACGGAGAGCAGCATGGACAAGAGACCTTCGCGGGAAGGCAGAGCTGCCAGTGCTTGGATTTGTTCAGCACCAACTACTTTTCCTTCGATTACGCCACCCTTGATTTCCAGCTTGTTGTTTTTCTTCGCGAATTCAGCAATGATCTTCGCTGGAGCGATAACATCTTCCTTGGAGAACGCCAGAGCGTTTGGTCCAGTCAGATATTGGTCCAGTTCAGTCAGGCTTTCTTTCTCGGTAGCCAGACGAGTCAGGGAGTTTTTCAACACCTGGAACTCAACACCCGCTTCACGCAGTTGTTTGCGAAGCTCAGTAACTTGAGCTACAGTCAGACCGCGGTAGTCAGCCACCACTGTAGTTTGGCTTTCACGCAATTTCGTTGCGATTTCGTTGATCGCCTGTACTTTCTCTTCACGAATAACGGTTGGACGAATTTCTGCCATTGTTTACACCTCCCGTGCTCTATCTCGAAAAAAGGAAAATGCCCTCGCAGACTCACGAGGGCATAATGCTCTATCGTCAAAGGAAAGGATGCTTTCCTCTTTCGTACATTACACGCCTCGGAGGGATATTAAGCGACGCTCTTGCAAGCGCAGCACCTTCTGTCTACGGCATATTCATTTCATCAACAGGCACTATCTTAACAACTCCCACGAAGGAAGTCAAGCGTCATTATTTTACAGCAACGCGTACACCAGGACCCATAGTGGAGCTGATGGAAACGTTTTTCATGTAGATCCCTTTTGCAGCCGCTGGCTTCGCGCGGTTCAGCGCTTCAGTCAGAGCAGCCAGGTTTTCAACCAGCTTCTCAGCATCGAAGGATACTTTTCCGATTGGAGCGTGGATGTTACCTGCTTTGTCTACACGGTACTCAATTTTACCAGCTTTGATTTCGTTAACCGCTTTGGTTACATCAAAGGTAACTGTACCGGTTTTTGGGTTTGGCATCAGGCCTTTTGGACCGAGTACACGACCCAATTTACCT
>DASQMM010000027.1:0-5227 GCA_035645495.1 Brevibacillus sp.
CAGTATGCGTCTGCTGCAGCATCCAGATCGTGAACGACTACCGCGATCTGCACGACGGTATCACTGCCCAGCAACGGTTGGAGATCGTCAGCCTTGGGCTTCACCGGAGGGATTGCTTGCGGCTCGTCACGCTCCAGCAGCTCGATCATGGTCTTGCATTTCGGCACGGTGTCCACGTAGGCATAGCGTCCCTTGCTGGAGGAAAAATCACCTGTCTGTACGATCGGGTAACCAGCGTCGCCCAGGATCGCCAATTGCTTTTTCATATCGTCTGTATCGACCGCCATATGGTGAATGCCCTCGCCCTGTGTATCGAGGAATTCCCGCATGGTGCTTGGCTCCTGATCCGGCTCGATCAGCTCGATCTGGACGGAAGGCGTGTCCATGAAGATCAGCTTGTTTCTCGCTCCTGTAGGCTGGCCGTTGAACACGATTTTGGAGATGGAGCTGTCTCCGGTCAAAAACCAGTTCGGCTTGGGTACGCCCAACAATTTTCCGAAGGACTCAGCCGCTTTCTCAATATCATGAACGACAAAACAGATCTGGTTCAGCTTGCTCGTTCCCAATAGTGCGTTACTCAAGGTCCAGTCCTCCTCTAGCTCAAGCCGCGCACCACAAGTCCACCGTCACTGGAGATGACCTCCCCGGTGATCGCCCGTGCCTTGTCTGATGCAAGCAGCAGATAGGCCCCAACGTGATCCTCCGAAGCCATCACGATCTTCAGCGGGTTGCGCGTCTTAATGCTTTTCGCTTTGGTTTCGTTGTCTACCACATTGACGAACGGGCGCAGTGGAGTAATGACGGAGAGTGCCGTCAGGGTGCCTCCCGGAGCTACGGCATTGACGCGGACGTCGGGTGCCAGCTCAAAGGCAAGCTGGCGCAGCAGGCCAAGCTGGGCGTGCTTGCTGGCTGTATACCAGACCCCTCCCCCATCCGGGTAGAAGCTGGCGCCGGACAAGGTGAAAATGATGTTTCCCCGCGTCCGTTTCAGTTCTTCCACTGCGGCTTTGGCGGCGAAAAAGCTGCCTTTTACATTGATGGAGAACAAGACATCATACGCCTCTGACAATGCTTCCGGGGTGACATTGACGAACTTGGCAAAAGCATCGAACACCCCTGCATTGGAGATGAGGACATCCAGTTTCCCGAACGCTTCGACCGCTGTCTCTACTGCTCGCTGATGATCCTCATAGATCGTCACGTCCCCTGTGATCGTGCGGACCTTTTCACCGAATTGCTGTTCCAGCTCTTCCAAGCCCTCTGCTGAACGGTCCAATACAGTGACAAACGCGCCTTCCTTCACAAGACCTTCTACGACCGCTCTGCCGATCCCGGAGGCCCCGCCTGTAATATACACGGATTTTCCCGATAGCTCTGCCATTTCTATCTTCCTCCCCTATCCGCTATACAAAGATAGCCAGGTTGCGTGTGTTGATGGTCGTCTGGTCGATCAGGAAGAATCGCTTGGAGAGCTTCCACTCGCCGTCTACATAGGTGAATTCATCCGTTCTTTCCCCCGAAACAATATCGTGAAAAATATCGGTGGAGCGGCTGCGGTACAGCATCAGGTAGCTTTTTACCACCGCTTTTTCATTGGCTTTGAATTCCATCACGCGCACATTATTTACGTTGCGGCGCGTACGCGAAGGCGGCATTTCCGCCCAGGCGTAGTCGGTTTTCAGACGCTCGACACGCAGCTTCAACAGCTCGTAATCGTCGTTGAAGGCAAACATGTCCGTCGCATAGTCAGGGCGTTCCATCCCTTCCTTGTTTACGCGCACCGGCATGACATACTTGAGATCCTTGTGCATCAGGGCAAACCAGCCGTCGAAGTCGATCTCGTCCAAGAGACTCGCTTCGCGGTACAGCCATTGCTGAAATTCATGTGTTGCCAGCATCATTTCCATGCTCATCGTGTCCATCCTCCTCCACAAATTACGAGTTCATCAGGTCGAGCCAGTACCGGTAGAAGTTGCGGGAGCCAGCTTCGGAGAATTTGTCCGGATAAGCTACACCTGGACCCGGGAAGTCTTTCACGGGCTCGCGATGCATGCCCATTGTGTAGTTGTAGGTCAGTTGCTTGGTGTATGGCATCGTGCCGCTGGCAGCAGCCGTAATATCGGTAAATACCTCTGTGTCATCCTGTTCAAAGATCCCGGACGGGCTGAATGTCAGGATATACGCTTCACGAGAACGCTCTTTCCAGTCCTCAGTCGCGCCTTTCTCTACCAGGAACCAGGTCATGACTTCCATCTTGTCTGGTCCGACTGGTTTCCACAGGCGCATGGTTGTATTGGAGATCAGTTTGTCTTTGATTTTGGTATGGGACACCAGGATCGACAGGTTCGGGAAAACGGTACCAATCAGATTTTTCAGATTGGACATCATCTCGAATTGAGCTGCCGACAGATTCGCTTTATACTCATCGATCAGATTTTCCGGGAACGCGAAGTCCGGATTGGGCATCCCGATGTTGCAGCCATGGCCGTTGTTGGTATAAACCTGATAGCCGCGCTTGGAATAGGTTGCACTCGGCACCATGCCCAAAGCTGCGATGGATCCATGCGTCACCATGGTGTGGTAGGAGTCGCTGACGAAGTTGTCAGAACCGATCTTCCAGTTGGAGTGAACGATAAATTTCTGCGGTGGCCCTACGACTTCCATCTCGGTACGGCCGAACACCATGTCCAGATACCATTTGTAGTCGCCAAGGAAATCTTCCAGCGGCTGCGGATTGTCATTCCACGTACCGAAGATCAAGCCTTTGTAAGTAGCGATGGTTACCTTGTTCAGGCTCATTTTGGATTTATCCATTTTGTCGCCGTAGATATCGTTTTGCAGCGGCACCCCGATCAATTCTCCGGTGTTTTTGAAGTTGAAGCCATGGTAAGGACAGGTGAAGTTGGCCTTGTTGCCTTTGTCCGCACGGCAGAGCTTCATGCCGCGGTGTGTACACATGTTGTAGAAAGCACGGAGTTCTCCGTCCGAAGAGCGAGTGATAATGACGGAATAGCCCGCCAAATCACGAGTCAGATAGTCGTTCTTCTGAGACAGCTCGGACTCATGTCCCAAGAGAATCCAGGTTTTCATAAAGATTTTTTCATGTTCCAGCTTATAGATGGTAGGATCAGCCAGGATGTAGGCAGGAATGACACCTTCCTCCGGGCGTACCGTTTCATTCAGATATTGAAGGGTCTCTTCACGGGTCATTTCGTCAAGAAGCACTTCTGGCTTGCTCATTCGTGATCACTCCGTTTCTGAAGATTTGATCTTTCTATTTTTTCTACTTATTACAGTGATGCTTTCTGGTAGAGGCGCACTTCCGCCCCTTCTTTTTTCAGGGTAGTGATATACGCCAGGAATCCAATGATCGCGACTACGATCAGCATGATGATAGATGTGCCGAAGTCGCCGCCTGCCGCATCACGCAGCCAGCCCATGATGTAGCTGGAAAAACCGCCGAGAATATTCGTGAAACCCATCAAGCCCGCTGCACGGCCTGCTGTCTCAGGCGTAGAGAATTTCACGATAAACAGATTGCTCAATTGGAACACGCCGCCCTGCGTCCCCATCGCAAGTCCCAGACATACACCAGCAAGAATCGGGTTCGATGCGTTGGAAGCGATCGTCAGGAAAATGGCGCAAAGCGCGAACAAGATCGTTGCGAGCAGAGAAGGTCGCTGGGTTTTATCCGCCAGATACCCGCAAATCAGAACGAAGATCAAGGCAAACAGCCAGGACAAGGAAGTGATGCCAGCCATCTCTTCGATCGCGAATCCTTTGCCTTGTGTCAGGTAGGTCGGGAGCCAGATACTAATTCCGAAGAACAGGAAGGAGGACGCGAGCATTCCGACCCAAACCATCCAGTAGCGGAAGTCTTGGGCAAAGTTTTGACGGTCTTCCGTTTTGCTCACCACGTCTTCCTGACGGATGAAAGCCAATTCTTCCTTGCTCATTTTCGGATGTTCCTCCGGCGTTTCACGAGTCAAATACAGGAACATCGGGATGTTGATCAGCAGATTGAACGCTGCCAGCAAGAAAAAGGCGCTATGCCAAGTAAAGTTGGCGATAATGAAAGTCAAGCCAAGTGCCCCAATCGCTGGTCCAAGATAGTTTCCTGAAATCCAGGAAGATTGGGCGCGGCCAATTTCCTTGCGATTAAACCAGTTCGCAATAAATTTGCCGGATACCGGGATCATAATCCCTTCACCGATCCCCAGAATAATCCGGGAGACCAGAAACGTCTCATAAGAGGTAGCCAGGCCCGCCATAATCATCGTGACTCCCCAGATCACAATACCGAGGATTGCCGTCTTGCGGGCGCCGAGCTTGTCAATGACTACGCCCCAAAACAGGTTGGACAATGCATACGCGACTGTGAAAATAAAGGTCAGAAAGCCAAGCTTTGCGTTCTTGTCATCGCCCGTAAGGCCCATATCTGCCAAAAATGCTGGATCCGTCTGGATAACAGAGATGCCAAGCTTGTCAATTTGCCCAAAGAACCAGAAGAAGAAAATTGGGATCGAAATATAAACCCATCGCATGTTTTTGCTTAGCATAATCTGCGCCTCCTGATGTAAGATGCACTAGTTGCGTGCGGGCGTAAAGCGGTTAATTGGCAAAGCCGTATTTATCTGCAAACAAATCAATGCTGCACCATTCGGTTTCGCGGCTCAGTCCACTCTCTTTCAGGCCAGGGAAGTCATAATGCAAGTCTTGGAAAATCGTATGGTTGTTAAAGAACACAGCTCCTGCTTCCAGACGGTCGGCAATTCCTTCAGCCTTTTCCTGATCAGCGGTCCAGACAGAAGCGCGCAATCCGAATTCGGTATCATTCGCCATCGCAATCGCTTCATCCAGATGGGAGAATTTCAATACAGGAATGATCGGTCCGAACTGCTCAGCACGAACCAGCTCGCTGTCCTGCGTGACACCCGTTGCGATTGAAGGAAGCATGAAATATCCCTGATCCCAGGATTCTTCATCCAGCTTGATTCCAAGTGTTTCGACATGTGCGCCTTCCTGCTTGGTGCGCTCGATCAAGCCTTTTACATAGTCGTACTGGGCTTTGTTGTTGATCGGACCCATCATCGCATCCGGCTGAATGCCGTTGCCGACGATCATACGTTGGAATTCCTTGGTCAGCTTCTCAAGGAATTCATCATAGCGGGATTCGTGCACATATACGCGCTTGATCGCGGAGCATACCTGACCAGCCGCTCGGAGG
>DASQMM010000028.1:0-15394 GCA_035645495.1 Brevibacillus sp.
CGGCTGTTCGTGTGGGCTGATCCCAATCTACTGAAGCTCCGAGCCCTTCTGCGATGACCCGGACCGGAACCAGCGTACGCCCTTTCTCAATCATAGGCGGTACTTCCGGCTGCACGGCTTGTCCGCCGATCATCAGATGAACGGATTGGTCGGCAGCGGCTGCCCAACCTGGGAGGCTGAGCAATAACAATAGTACAAACAACGGTAACAAACGTCTTTTCATCCTGACCTCCTTCATGTTGTTTTTTCGACTGGCGAAGAAGCCGAGCGAATGAATTGTCCCGTTAGGTTAGACGCATAACCATCTGCAAAGTTTGTAGTATAATGGAACCAAATTCACTGGAAAAATAAAGAAAGTGCCGAAATTCGGCACTTTCTCCTATGAGAGAACTGTGAAACTACTCTTACTCTAGTTCTCTTTCCTCGTATTCATACTCTACCTTCTTCGGAGCCACCTTGGCATTCTCGAGGGCTGGCGTGTCCGGGCGAGCAATTTGGTAGACCGCTGCCCCTACAATTTCCGCCACTTCCTGGAGCTTGTCCTTGCTGATCTTGTCGATCGTGTCTTCCGGCGAATGGTACCATGGCTCAACAGGCGCATGGATAAAGAGAGCTGCCGAGATGCCTACTTCCGCAAAAGGCACATGGTCGCTGCGTCCTTCACGGCCGTAATTGACGGTCTCTGACAGACGTGAGCCCGCTGCCGCTCCCAGATCAGTCACGATATTTTTCTCCCCATCGACGGTATACATGATCAGTTTGCCAGCATCGCGGCTGCCGACCATATCCATTTGGAACATACCCACGGTGTTTTCGATCTCTTCTTCAGACAAGGAATCTACGTAGGCGTAAGAACCGAGCAGCCCGTTCTCTTCTGCCCCAAATGTGACAAAACGGAGTTCGGTATCGATCGGCATATTCGACATGACGCGTGCCAGCTCCAATACGGTAGCTGTACCGGAGGCATCATCATTTGCCCCAGGCGCCCCCTCCACGGAGTCGTGATGTGCTCCAACGATGACGATCTGACCCGTGCTTTTCTTCTTATCCGGCTTCTTCGTAGCAATTACATTATAGGAGGTGCTCTCCTTCATTTCAGAACCTTCAATCTCTACGTCTGCGATCAGGGTTTCCCCTGCCTCCAACAAGGCCAAGAGTTCCTCACCCTGATCTCTTGTCAGCGCCAATGCAGGAACGTAGTCATCATTCGGCTCTCCCAGCGTACCGTTAATCACGCCGGAGGTATTGTTAAACAGGAGCACAGCCTCCGCCCCAGCCCTCGCCGCATTCAGCACCTTTTCTCCAAAACTGATCTCGCCGCGCTTGACGAGGGCGATTTTGCCTGTCAAATCGACGTCTTCCAGATCGCTCTCACGTCCCAAACCGACATAAACCAATTCCCCGGAGGCTTGTCCACTGACACCGTACGAAAAATTGCCCAGATCCCAATCTACATCTTCCATGCCGCTGACAGACAATGACATGTAATCTGGCGCCTTGTAGCTGGTAAACTCAAAAGATTGCAGTTCTGTGTCATAACCGTAAGATTTGAATTGCTTCTCCAGGTACTTGGCGGCGTCATGCTCCGCTTTGGTTCCGGCTACCCGGGGCTCCTGTGAGAGGTAATCAATCGTGTCATAAATATTGTCTACCTTGATTCGCTTTACAATCTTGTTGTCAAACGCACTGTCAGACGGATGCGGTTTTGCATAAACGGGAAGACTGAAAGCCAAACTCGCGATTAAAGCAATGGGAATCAGTTTCATCTTACGTTTCAACATAATTCTCCTCCCAGCATGTGAAATAAAGGAATCATATTCATTATCATGGCATATATCAGAAATTAATAGTCCGAATCGTCATACAATTTCAGGCAACGTCCGACAGATGAACAAGCCTGTTTCCCGAAAAAAAGAAGGCGTTCTTAGGCCGAACGCCTCTTTTCTTATCTCCAATCCCTTCTTTCCCGACGAGTTTCGGATGCTGCCGCTCCTCCTTTTAACCCACCGCTTGTCAAAAACTGTTGAATCATTCCGATGACTGCCGGATTGGACAGAACCTTGATTGAATCTGCCACCTTGGGATTCTTCAACTGGGGAATCACGCTGCCCAATTGGGGCAACAGCGGCAGCAGTTCCTCCAGCGGCAGTGCGAGCTTTGGTTTGGGAGGCTCTACTTCAACAGGGTCAGAACGCCGTCTCCCAAACAGAATCCCTCCCCTGCGCTTTTGAGGAGGTTGACTGTTTTTCATACGGCTTAATTTCTCTTTCATCATCTGAATTTCTTGACGCATTTGATGCATTTCGCGCATCACTTGCTCATTCCCCGAAGAATGCACCTCTGCCATTCGCTCTAGTGCTTCCGCCATTTTCGCCTGAGAAGAGCTGCTTCTCATTTTTGGCTTTGTCTTCGCTTTTGTCCTTGCAGCGATAATGCCCACCTCCCCCCTTCTCTTTTCCAAAACAACCTATTTAAATTTCTTTTTAAAGGCCTGCACGTCGTTGGGAGTAATTCCTTTTTTCGCGAGCTTGTTCAACAGACTTCCTACATCTTCATTCTTGTACATGCTCCGGAACTGGGCGACATAGCGGTTTAATTCCTGATCTGTAAAATTCTTCCCCGACTTTTTCCCGAGATCACGGATGACTTCCTTCAACCCGGCATCTGTCTTCAATCTCTCTTTCGGTATCGACTTTATGATACTGAGCAACTTGCCCACATCCACAGCGATCCCCCCTGGTCCAGTTTGTTCCTTTCACTCTATGTCAGGAGCAGCGGGATGGATTGGTCATCTGTCCATAAACACGCAAAAAAACGAGGGCTGCTTTCTCGCAGCCCTCGTCCGTTCCGTAATTCTTATTGCGCTTTATCAGCCAGTTTGTAGTCAACGTTACCCAAACCGTCTACGATTACACCGGTAACCTTGTCATTTTGCACCCAAGATTGCGTGTAGAAGTAGATTGGCATGATTGGCATATCATCCATCAGGATTTTTTCAGCGTCAGCCAGAATAGCTGCGCGTTTTGTTGGATCCATTTCCAGAGAAGATTTGTTCAGCAGTTCTTTGTACTGTGGATTTTCCCAGTTGGTGTCGTTGTTGCCACCTTTTTTATCCTTGTACAGCTCCAGGAAGTTGATTGGATCGTTGAAGTCACCCAACCAGCCCATACGGCCGATTTGGTAGTTTCCTTGATGCAGGTCTTCGATGTACACTTTCCACTCTTTGTTTTCCAGTTTTACATCGACGCCCAGATTTTTCTTCCATTGGTCTTGGATTGCCTCAGCAATCTTTTTGTGACCTTCGGATGTATTGTAGGAGAGTGTAACGGTCGGCAGAGAAGTGAGTCCCTCTTCCTTCATACCCTCTTCCAGCAATTTTTTCGCTGTTTCAATATCATTGTCTTTAAAATAGCCGTCTTTGTTCAGCGCCATGGATGGTGGCACCGCACCGGTCGCTGGCAATTGGCCTGCTTGCAGTACGTTGTCAATCAGGGCTTGACGATCAATCGAGTAAGCAAATGCTTTACGGATTTTCACGTTGTTAAACGGTGGTTTTTCCGTATTGAATTTATACCAGTACGTACCTGCAGTTGGCTGGGTTTTCATTTTTCCGGAATCTTTCAAAGCCGGAATCGCATCTGTTGGAAGTGCGCTGGTTGGAGCACCTGCCCAATCGAGTTCACCGTTGTCAAACATGGACAGCTCTGTATTCTCGTCCTCTACCATGGAGAATTCGATCTTGTCCAGTTTTACGGAGTCTTTATCCCAGTAGTTGTCGTTTTTCTCTACAACCAGTTTGTTTTTATGTTCCCAAGTGGTCAATTTGAACGGACCGTTACCCACGTGAGTAGCAGCGTCAGTCGCCCATTTTTCATTGGCTTCTACTACTTTTTTGTTAACTGGGTAGTAAGAATAGAACGCTGTCAGCTCTGTGAAGAATGGCGTTGGGTTTTGCAGGGTGACTTCCAGGGTTTTGTCGTCGAGTGCTTTTACGCCGACATCGTCCATTTTTGCTTCGCCCTTGTTGAACGCTTCACCGTTTTTGATGTAGTAGAGCTGGTATGCATAGTTGGCAGCAGTTTGTGGATCGAGTACGCGTTTCCATGCGAATTCAAAATCGTGCGCGGTTACAGGATCGCCGTTGCTCCATTTTGCATCACGCAGTTTAAATGTATATTTTGTGCCGTCTTCGGAAACTTCATAGCTTTCCGCAGCAGCTTCATGTACTTTTCCATCTTCACCTGTACGAGTCAGACCTTCAAAGGTAGCACGAATGATCGTACCGGAAGTAGAATCCTCTGCGATACCTGGGTCAGCCGTAGGTGGTTCCGAATGCAAATTCAATTTCAAAACTTTAGGGTCAGTAGATGCTGGCGCTTCAGCGTTGCTGCCTTGATTATCTGCTGGTGCCGCTGCTTGATTGCCGCCACCACAGCCTGCAAGTGCTGCGCCCAATACGAGGATCGAACTCATTGCCACGAAGACATTCTTTTTCATTCAACTAAATCCCCCTTTTCTAAATCTTTTATCAATATACATCCATTTATATTATTTTTAAACATGTTTTAGAGTGATTTAATAAATTTTTATTTATTCATTAAGATTTATTTTGCAATTGTAAAAAATTATACGAAATGATGATAATTTCAATCTAACTATATCTCCTATATAACAACCAATAAAAAAGAAGCCGCAGGATAATCTCCTACAGCTTCTGCTATTTGTTTGCGTTTCATGTATTTCCGGATGTTTTTATTGCACGATTTCTGCCCATTTCAGGTCGATGAAGCCGAGACCGTCTACTTGAACGCCTTTTACCTTCTCGTTTTGGACCCAGATGTCCACGTCGGTGAAGAGAGGAATGAGCGGCATGTCGTCCATGAAAATAGCTTCTGCTTCCGCCAGGATCTGATTGCGTTTCTCCGGATCATTCTCCGAAGCGGATTGTTTCAGCAGTTCTTTGTAGCGCTCGTTTTCCCAGCCTGTATCGTTGTTGCCTGTATTCTGGTCGCGGAACATCTCCAGGTAATTGATCGGATCATTAAAATCAGCGTTCCAGCCGATTCGGGCAATTTCATAGTTCAGTTGGTGCATGTCATCCAGATGTACCTTGAACTCTTTGTTCATCAATTTCACGTCGATCCCCAGCGATTTTTTCCACTGGTCTTGAATCGCTTCTGCAATCTTCTTGTGGCGGTCTGTCGTATTGTAGGACAGTGTGATGGTTGGCAGCTGCTTCAAATTCAGTTCTTGCAGGCCCTCAGCAAGCAATTGCTTCGCTGTTTCCACGTCGTTGTCCTTGAAATAGCCTTCTTTTTTGAGAATCATGGCTTGCGGCAGCATCCCCATCGTTGGAACCTGCCCTACCTGTGTGATGTTGTCTACAATCTCTTGACGATTTACAGCGAGAGAGAGTGCTTTCCGGATTTTCACATTCGCCAAAGGACCTTTGGTGGTGTTCATTTTGTACCAGTACATAGTCGCTTTCGGATGGATGACCAGCTTGCCGGACTCTTTCAGTGCAGGCACCGCATCGACTGGCAGCCCACCGAGCGGTTGACCGGCCCAATCCAGCTCGCCGTTTTCAAACATCGACAAGGCGGTATTGTCGTCTTCGATCATGGCGAATTCAATTTTATCCAGCTTTACGACGTCTTTATCCCAATAATGCTCGTTCTTTTCCAGGATAATTTTGCTTTTGTGCTCCCAAGTTGTCATCTTGAATGGACCATTGCTGACATGGGTAGCTGCTTCCATCGCCCATTTGGGATCGGCCTCCGCTACCTTTTTGTTCACAGGGAAGTACGTATAGAAAGCTGTCAGCTGCAGGAAAAAGGGCGTCGGGTTCTCCAACGTGACTTGCAGGGTATGGTCGTCGAGCGCTTTTACGCCCAACTCGTCAGCAGAAACCTCGCCTTTATGGACCTTCTCGGCGTTTTTGATGTAGTACAGCTGATACGCATACTCGGCGCCAAACTGAGCATCCAGCACGCGCTTCCAGGCGTATTCAAAGTCGTGAGCGGTTACTGGGTCTCCATTGCTCCATTTGGATTCACGAAGCGTGAAGGTGTATACGAGATTGTCATCGGACAGCTTCACATCCGAGGCTACGGAATTCATCGGCTTGGAGTTGGCATCCAGACGGGTCAAGCCGTCAAAGGTAGCGCGTACGACCGCACCGGATGTCGCATCCTTCGCCAAGCCAGGGTCAGCCGTGGCTGGTTCACTCGTCAGATTGGCACGGAATAGCTGTTCTACATTGCTCGAAGCCCCCGGTGTCTCTTGTTTGATCTCTCCCGGCTGGACAGGTGCAGTCGTTTGGCCTCCGCCTCCCGAGCAGCCCGCCAGGATGGATCCCACTAGCAGTACAAGGCCCGCCAGAATGGATATTTTTTTCTTCATTCCCAAAATCCCCCTTTATCTGAAAAACTTTTTCCACCAAAATATACTTGAGCAGGATTCCTTTGGGAATGGGTTTGGGATAGATTTCATTAAATTTTATGAATATTAATATTACTGTGAATAAATATAAAGATCGTCGTGGCCAGATGGATGTTTTGGCGGGGATGTTGTCCATAGGAAAGGAGATTTTTTGGGTTTTATTTGTTTATAAGTAAACGAAAAAGACCCGGAAAACCACCGGGCCTTTGATAACGAATTATTCTGCAGCAGCAGCTTCCGCGTCTGCACCTGCTTCTGCTTCTGCTTCCACATCTGCTTCTGCTTCCACTTCTTCTTCTACAACTGGATCAACGGCTTCTTCATCTTCAATGATGATGATTTCACCTTTTTCCTGATAGTCTACTTTGGTGTTCAACGCTTCCCCAATAAAACGAAGCGGCAGGAATACGCGTCCGTTTTTCAGAACTGGCTTTGTCTCCAACGCCACTTTTTGACCGTTGACTTCCGCTTCACCAGAATCGAGGTAAAGCACGATCTTATTGTCACCGCGCACCACTTCGACGACACGGGTCTCTGGTTTCCATTCCACTTCAGCATTCAAGGAAGCACTCACTGCACGAACAGGTACCAAAGCACGGCCTTTGTCCCGGAATGGAGTTACGTCCATAACCACTTCTTTTCCATTAACGAAGGCTTTCAGTCCGGTTGCCCCTGTTTTTTCGTACAAGTCACCCAGTTTTTCAAAGCTTTGCTTGTCACCTGGCTTGTAGAAACGGTCCAGCAGTTCCTTTTGAACCTCCAGCGCTTGCTGCAGCTCAGACAATTGTTCCAAACGGCTTGTCAGATCTTCGTACTTTGCTTTCAGCTCGTCCGTTACCACTGCGTTTTTCTTCAACTGAATACGAAGGTCAATCAGCTCTTTCTTCGCTTGTACAGCTTGTTGAATGGCTGCTTTTTTAGCCTCATAGTCAACATTTGCATTGGCATTGGCTTTGGCTTCTACCTGAAGCTTCTCGAGTTCTTTCTGAGCCTTTTCTTCGGCTTTCTTTTTATCTTCTTCCGCCTTTTTAGCCGCTTTCTCTAATTCCTCTTTTGCTTTTTTGGCCTCTTTTTCGGCGTTCTCTTTCGCTTTCTCTGCTTCCTTCTCGGCTTTTTCTAATACCTTCTCGACTTTTTCCTTCGCCTTTTCCGCTTCTTTTTCAGCCTTCTCTTTGGCCTTCTCGGCTTCTTTCTCAGCCTTTTCTTCTGCCTCTTTCTTTTCCTTCTCGGCTTTTTCTTTTTCCTTATCTTCCTTCTCTTTCGCCTTTTCCTTTTCTTTTTCCGCTTTCTCGTTAGCCTTGCTTTCCTGCTTTGCTTGTTCCGATTCTTTTCCTTTATCGGCCGCGTGTACTCCTGCGATCGGTGAAACAGCTAACAAAGCAAGAATCAAGCTGGTTGAAATAAGTTTTTTCATTGATGTCCCCTCCACTATATGCAATATACAACCTACTTTTATATCGTCAAAAAAATAAAAAATAATTATATTTTTTTTGCAAAAAGGAAAAGGCTGCCGGGATCTTTCCCCGACAGCCAGAGCTTCCACATTATGATGTGCTTGTTGTTCCTTTTTCCTGCGATTCTGGTGATTCCAGTATTTCCTTTATATAGTTCTGCACCTTGGCAACATCGGGTACGAGTACGGAACCTGCACGATGCGACTCACGGAACATTCCCATAGGAGGAAGCTGATAATTGCCCGGATGGTCTGTATCAAGCTGCAGACCGAGAGCGGAAAGCTTGAGCATATCCATCGAGCTGATATTGGTCTGAATATAGGGTGTCACTTCCTTCAGAATCGTCGGCAATTGAATCAAAGTCGTACCCTGCCTCATCTGTTTCGCGACAGCAGCAAAAAGTTTGCGCTGCCGCTCGGTCCTCGTATAGTCCGAGGTTGCATCGTGACGGAAGCGGACGTATTGCAAAGCTTTGTCGCCGTCCAGCTTCTGCAGTCCTTTTTTCAGATTGATATCGTAACGGCCTTTATCGGTCGGATCGTGGTAGTACATGTTCTTCTCCACATCCAGTTCAACGCCGCCAATCGTATCAATCAAGGCCTTGAAGCCTTCAAAGTCGGTTATGACATAGCGATCGACCGGCAACCCGGTAAACTTGCTGACCGTTTTCATGGCCAGTTCCGGCCCACCATTCACCACGGCAGCATTAATTCGCGATTCGCCGTAACCGGGAATCTCCACGTAGGTATCCCGTAGAATGGAAAAGAGATCAAATCGCTTGTGTTCCGGGTCCAGACTGACGAGCATCATCGAGTCCGAACGCGGCAATCCGCTATTGCGATTTCCCCTGCGGTCTACCCCCATAAGAAGGATATTGACGCGATCTTTGCCGTCCCAATGAGGGAGCTCTGCGGCTTTCGTCCACTCACTGCTCCCTGCAGAAGGGGCTGTATTCGGCTCGATCAGATTAGGCTGCTGAATTCCCTGCGAAAATTGATAAAATGCATATCCATAATAGCCCGTCGCCGCTACTAAACAAAACAACAACAGGACAAGTATTCGTTTCCCCATTCGTTTCAAAAAGACTCCACCTTTGCACCTTTGCTCACTTTCGTCCTTTGTTTAGTATACTCGAATCAGATTAATGTGGAGCAGCCTATATTTGGGTACGGAGAAGCAAGCATTTAATAAACTTTTTGATTCACAAAGTTTGTAAAATATTCTATACTTACGTTATCTTACCAGTGAAGGTGAATTGTGATGATATCGCCATTTTCTCTTTTGCAACGCTATCCTCGAGAGGCCATGCTGTTTCTCACCGCCAGCTTTATCAATGCGGCAGGCAGTGCATTTATGTGGCCTTTAACTACCTTGTACGTACACACGATACTCGGACGCACGATGACAGAAGCAGGGTTTGTACTCATGCTCCAATCTATTGCCGGAATCTTCGGCCAGTTCGTTGGCGGTTCACTTTTTCACCGTCTGGGGGCCAAGCGTCTTATCGTCGGCGCCTTGTTCCTGCAAGGTCTTTTTCAGCTTTCCATCCCACTGACACAGAGCTGGCCTGTGTATCTGGGAATCATGATGTGCCTGGGCTTTACGTATAATTTGTCAGCGCCCGCGATTCAGGCATTTATCGGTTTTCGCTGGAAAGAACGGCGACGAGAGATCTTTAATATCGTCTATGTAGGAAATAATATGGGCATGGCGATCGGAACGGCGTTGGCAGGCTTGATTGCGACATTTTCGTTTCAGTTGACCTTTTTTATCAATGGCGTCAGCACCTTGCTGTTCGGCCTGTTCTTTTTCCTGATCATGAAGCATATATCCCATGAAGATCTCGTTGGCAAGGATCATGAACAAGCAGCCAAACGTACCGGTGCCGAAACCCTGCAGCTTCTGCTCAATTACCGCGTATACTTGTTTATGGCGCTTGGCGGAGGCTTTATTTTCTTCTCCACAACGGTGTGGAATACGGGGGTCGCGCCTTATCTGACGAGCCAAGGCATGCCATTGTCTGCTTACAGCTGGCTGTGGACCGTAAACGGGATTATTATTTTTGCCGGTCAACCTCTGATTTCCTGGGTCAAACGTCTGATGCAGCAAAATTTGTCTGCACAGCTCGTAGCGAGCGCGGTCGCGTACGGCTGCGGCTTTGCCTTTATGCTCTTCTTGCACGATAGCTATGCTGCCTTTATTACTGGTATGGTCATAACGACCTTCGGCGAAATGCTGATCGCCCCCACGATCCCCACCTTTATTTCTGAACGGACGGGAGAGATGGCTCCCTTTTACCTTGGGGTGGTTGGCTCGATTACGGCAGTGGGGCGTTTGCTGGGGCCGCTTGCCTTGGGTTATATGTACGATCTGGGCGGGGTCGAGTCGAGCTTGTTGATCTCTACCATAGTGTCGTTTGCAGCAGTTCTTCTCTGCCTGCTTCACGCGTATTTGCAGCGGGATCGGCAGAAAATAATGGAGGGATGAAAATGAGTGAACTGAATGCCTTATTTCGCAAGCGAATCGGCCTGCCAGAAAACAGCCCTGTCACCTTTGAGAATTTGGATGAAGTCCTGGAACGAACAGCAATGACCATCCCTTTTGAAAACCTCAGCGTCATCCAAAAAAACGGTGCTGGCATCTCCGAAGATCGACTCATTGCCAAGATCCTGCAGCAAAACCAAGGCGGACTGTGCTATGAGTTAAACCCGCTGCTGTATCTGTTCTTAAAGGAAAACGGGCTTGATGTTATCCTGACAAACGGAGTTGTGTACCAGAATGAAACGCAGGAATATCAAAGGCTGGGAAGAACCCACGTCGCCATCCTGCTTCGTCACGCGGGAAACACCTATTTGGTCGATACGGGTTTCGGAGGAAATCTGCCATTAAAGCCTGTCCCTTTAACCGGTGAAATAATCCGCTCCGGCAATGGGGAATTCCGGGTCAGACAAGAGAAGAGCGAGCACGGCGATCATGTCCTTGAGTTGAAGCTGAAGCACAAGGATACAGATTGGAGAATCGGCTATGCATTTGATTCCCGGATTGAACTGCCCGATTTGTCAGCCTGCGATCAGGTTCAGCAGATCATAGCCGAGCATCCTGAATCCCCCTTTAACAAAACACCGCTCATCACAAAATTGACTGAGGCGGGCAGCCTCACCTTGACTAACCATTCGTTTACACGATGGGAAAATGGAAACATGACAAAAGAAGACGTCGAGAGCGAAAAATTCCCCGAGCTGGCAAAGAAACTGTTCTCGATCTCGCTGCCGTAATGGCCATATCCAACTAAAAGGGCGCCCTTCCTAGGAAGAGCGCCCTTACTTTTTCACCTGATCTTATTCGCTGTACTTATCGTACGCGCTGGTCAACAGATTAGCGATCGACTGCAGATCGTTATTCTCGATCTGATGACGTTCGATCATCGTCATGATTTTGCCGTCTTTCATGATGGCAAAGGATGGGGAAGACGGTGCATAGCCTTCAAAATACTCGCGGGCTTTCGCTGTCGCTTCCTTGTCCTGTCCGGCAAATACCGTATAGAGGTGATCTGGTTTTTTCGGGTGGTTCAGCGAATGCACTACGGCTGGTCGAGCCAGACCTGCGGCACAGCCACAGACGGAGTTTACGACGACCAGGGTCAGACCTTTTTGGTTTGGCAAGGTTTGTTCTACTTCTTCAGCGGTGCGAAGCTCTTGAAAACCGTTGTGAGTCAGTTCATCACGCATCGGCTGGATTACTTGGCTCATGTATGCTTCATAAGACATCATCGGGCAGTCTCTCCTTTATTCTCATTTCCGTTATCCCTATTATAACCCCTTCATTCCCATAGGAGAATGAGGAAGTGTGTTGCGCTACACTTCCATTAGAATGGTAAGGATCATCGGGTTGCGACCCGTTTTTTCATAGATGAACGGTTTGATCACTTCGTTGATCTGCGATTTCAGCTCGGACCATTCCTTGATCTTCTTCTCCAATGCTTCCTGCAAGCGTTGGCGAACCAGGGCAGTCGCTTCCTGGATCAGCGATTCGGAGCCACGCACGTAGACGAAGCCGCGGCTGACGATATCGGGACCAGTCAGGATCTTGAAGTTTTTCATGTCGAGGCTGACGACGACTACCATCAGGCCATCCTCGGCCAAATGCTTGCGATCGCGCAGGACAATGTTCCCGACGTCCCCAATGCCGCTGCCGTCAATCAGGACGATGCCAGCCGACACCTTGCTGAGCCATGCCTTCTCCCGGCTGCAGTTCAGGACATCTCCATTGTCCATGATGAAGATATTGCTCTCGTCGATGCCCACCTGCTGTGCCAGCTTAGAGTGGGTCTTGAGCATGCGGTACTCACCGTGGATCGGGATGAAGTAGCGCGGACGGATGAAGTTAAGCATCAGCTTCAGCTCTTCGCTGCTGCCGTGGCCCGAGGCGTGAATGTCAAAAGCATGGCTCAAAACGACATTGGCTCCTGCACGGTACAGCTTGTCAATTGTCCGGCTCACATTGACCGTATTCCCCGGAATCGGGGACGCTGAGATGATAACTGTATCCTCTGGATAGATGGAAACCGTCCGGTGCGAGCCCGAAGCGATCCGCGTCAGAGCCGCCATCGGCTCTCCCTGGCTGCCGGTGCAGATAATCAGAACCTGATTGTCGGCGTAATTGTCGATATGCTTGATATCGATCAGCATGCCCTCTGGCATCTGGATATAGCCCAGTTCTTGTCCAATCAAAAATACCTTTTCCATGCTGCGGCCGATCACCGCTACCTTACGATTGCACTCCTGCGCAGCATCGACGACTTGTTGCAGACGATGTACGTTGGAAGCAAATGTAGCCAAAATGATCCGTCCGCGCGCTTTCTGCACGACGTCCAGGATGCCTTCGCCTACGGTGCGTTCAGATGCGGTAAAACCAGGCCGCTCGCTATTGGTACTATCCGAAAGCAGCGCCAATACGTCCCCGCTCGCACCGATGCGGGCGATTTTGCCGTATTCGGTCGTATGTCCGACAGGTGTCATGTCGAACTTGAAGTCTCCCGTATGGATGACCATGCCCTCCGGCGTATGCACGACAATACCGAACGAATCCGGTATGCTGTGATTGGTGCGGAAGAAAGACGCCTTCAGCTTACCAAAAGGAATCTCGGTGTCTTCCGAAATCGGAATCAGCGTCACGTCGTTTTGCATGCGGTGCTCTTCCAGCTTCGCCTTGACCAAGCCCAGGGTAAGACGACCGCCATAGATCGGCACCTTGATTTGCTTCATGACATAAGGGATCGCCCCAATGTGATCCTCATGTCCGTGCGTCAGCAACAAGGCTTTGATTTTATGCTGATTGGAGACCAGATAGGAGACGTCGGGAATGACCAGATCGATCCCGAACATCTCGTTCTCCGGAAATTTTACTCCACAGTCAATGATGATGATTTCATCCTCGTACTCGACGCAATACATGTTTTTTCCGATCTCGCCGAGTCCGCCCATCGCAAAAATCTTAACGTCACTCAAACTCTTTCCTCCTAGCATCATCGTGCATGATTTTGGGAACCCGAACCAAGCATGCCATTTCTATTGTATCACAACGGACGTCATTCGTTTCATCTAGCTTTGCCAATCGTTGGCGATTCCCTACCTTAAGTTTGGGCTTTTTTTGTGCGGTTGTTGACCGAACTGTGGTGGAGAGGAGGAAAAAGAAGAAAACGCTTCAGGCGGGCTGGGATCTTAGCTGGGGGTCATTCCTGGCCGCCTCCCACTCCAAAGGCGGAACCGCGGCCAAAAGCAGTCAGTTCGAAGAAGTTGTACAGGGTTGGCCGCTGAATGCGTGTTCCGCCTTTTCCGTTCCGGCTGGGTTAAGATCCCAAATGCCTTGCGCTTTTTTCTTCTTTTTCCTCTGCCAGCTTCCACGTCGCCCCTAACCTTTAAAATGATTAAAACAAAGCGCCCTCATGCTCTCGCTTCACCAAGCAATCGCAAGTGGGCGCTTTGTTTATTTTGCCAGAATGGCCATCTCTTTCATCATCAAATCCATATCCATATCCGCTGCCATGCCATATGCTTGGCGCATATTGCCATCTGGATCGACTAGGAACATGCGGGCTGTATGGGTAATCGAGTACCCGGTTGGCGAATTTTCGTCCGGGAGCTTCATAACTGCCATGCCGAAATCCTTGGTGACCGCTTCGATCGCCTTGTCGTCGCCACGGAGGAACTTCCAGCCGCTCTGGTCTGCATGGAATTTCTCGGCATACGCCTGCAGCACTTCTGCGGTATCGAACTCCGGATCGAACGTGATAGTGACGAATTCCACCTTGTCGCCGAACAGGTTCTTTTCCTTGAGCTGCTCTTGCAGTTGGGACATGTTATAGGTCGTGGCCGGACAAATATCCGGGCAATTGGTAAAAATGAACTCGACCAGACGCACTTTTCCCGCACTTTCCGAGAAGGTATACTTCGTGCCGTCAATATTGTCCAGAGTAAAATCATTCAAAGCCTTGATGACTGGGATCTGGGATTTTTGCATGTACGGATACCCGATCACAACGATGATCGCCAGAACCAAAATGCCTGCCAATACGGGAAACCAATGCTTTTTCACCGATGCTTCCTGTTGCTTTCCTTCACTCACACGAACTTCCTCCCCATGCTCTTCCCCGGGCTTCTCTCTACCCGAACATGAAATCTTCAAGGGCTGCCCGATCTAGGATTCCTCTTTTTCTCCAGGCCAAGCGAGCATCCCGCCGACCATATTGGCCACATCAAACCCCAAATTCTGCAGGTATTCCGTCGCATGATGGCTGCGCGCTCCGCTGCGGCATACCATTACGACTGGTGTGCTTTTGTCCAGCTCATCGACACGTTGCGGCAAGAAGCCGAGCGGGATCAGTTTTGCCTGTTTGATATGGCCTGCGTTCCACTCATCCACTTCACGTACATCAATCACTTGCACAGGTTCTTCTGCTTCCAGCTTTTGCAGCAATTCCTCAGGTGTAATCTCTTTTACTTGGTCGCTCATCGGGACCCTCCTATATATGATGATTCATCGTCTTTTTTTCCCCATCATCATATCACAAGCTCCCTTCATTTTCTAACGGGACGACCCATCTAGTAACTACCTATTATGAAGCGTATCACAAAGCATTCTGTAAAACCCTTCACATCATCAAAGCGTTTGTGAACGAGTGGAGGCTAAAGAGTTACAAATTGAAGGCAGATACCCTTCTCCTCTTTTGCCAAACCCACAAAAGCCACTCTGAAAACTTACATTTGATCATTGACAGAAGAATAGCAATTCCATACAATTGTGATAACAATCAGAAAAAAGATGTTTTCATCAAGAGTGGTGGAGGGACAGGCCCGATGAAACCCGGCAACCTGCATGTCAGATGCGAGGTGCCAATTCCTGCAGAATCCAATCTGTTGATTCTGGGAGATGAATGTACGCATACGGCATGTCCGGAGCCTTCTTCTTCCCAGGAGAAGGCTCCGTTTTTTTTCATCTAC
>DASQMM010000029.1:0-23912 GCA_035645495.1 Brevibacillus sp.
GAGCGGTTGGGGATTGGATACGCCAACGCCAAACAGATGCTGCAACGTCTGAACGCCTTTCAGATTAGCCGCGAAGATTTTGAGGCAGCTATCGAAGCCATCGACAAAGAGGAGGAGCAGGGATGACGCAGACAACCGGGAAGGACATCGCGACGCCTACACGCACCAAGGAGGTCCTGGAAAAGTACGGTTTCTCCTTTAAAAAGAGCCTGGGCCAAAATTTCCTGATCGACACCAATATCCTGCACAATATTATAGAAGCAGCGGATCTGACCAAGGAGAAAGCAGCCATCGAGATTGGACCAGGGATCGGCGCGTTAACGGAACAATTGGGACGAGCTGCCGGCAAAGTGATGGCGATCGAGATCGACCAGCGATTGCTGCCGATTTTATCCGACACGCTGTCACCCTATGAAAATATTGAAGTGGTTCACGGAGACGTCCTTGATCTGGACTTGCATGCTTTGCTCACCGAAAAGCTATCAGGCTTCGACAAGATTAGCGTGGTGGCAAATCTCCCTTATTACGTGACGACGCCTATCCTGATGAAGCTGTTGGAAGAACGCCTGCCCTTGGAAAATATCGTCGTCATGATCCAAAAGGAAGTAGCAGAGCGTATCGCAGCCAAACCGGGCTCCAAGGAATACGGTTCGCTGAGTGTAGCGGCCCAATTCTATGCCCAGACACAAGTCGCGATGATTGTTCCTGCTAGTGTGTTTATACCGAGACCCAACGTAGATTCTGCTGTCATTCGCTTACAGGTGCGAGAGAAACCACCTGTCGAGGTGGATGATGTGGACGTGTTTTTTCGGGTGGTCAAAGGCTCGTTCGCTCTGCGCAGGAAGACGCTTTTGAACAACCTCATGAACGGTCTGTTTCCTAAAACGCAAAAAGATGAAGTAATACAGATGCTTACAGATATTGGGATTGATCCGACGCGTCGGGGCGAGACGCTGAGCATGGAGGAGTTTGCCCGTCTGGCGAACGAAAGCATTCGCCGCGGTTTGATTGCGAAATAAATTGGAAAAAGCCCCTGTTTTGGACCATAAACGCCAAAATGGGGGCTTTTATGTATCTTCTGGCAGTTGTGAATACCCTAATGACAAATATCTACGTAAATAGTGAAAAAAAGGCCGTTGACAAAATCTCGGCTGGATTGCTATAATTTTTTATTTCTTTGACAAAATAAGCGTATGCTGTTATAATGGAACCAAGCGAGGTGGATGGAACAATGGCAAGAAATGCGTTGCTTGACATTAAGCGTAGTTTAGACGGACACATCGGTGAACGCATCATGCTGAAGGCAAATGGCGGCCGCCGCAAAACCGTCGAACGAAGTGGCATCCTCGAAGAAACGTACCCATCTGTGTTTGTAGTAAAGCTGGATGATGATCAGCTTTTCGAGCGGGTTTCTTACAGCTATGCCGACATCTTGACAGAAACAGTAGAGTTGACGGTGTGCCGAGATAACGAGCACATTCGCATCACATTTGTACAACAGTAGAACCCTCGGGTTCTACTGTTTTATTTTTGCCCGTAGCGTACATACTACCAGTGTCAACGAAAGGGAGGTTGGTTATGGGTCGCAGACGAGGCATTATGTCTGAAGAGTTCAAGATGGAGTTAGCCAAAGAGCTGGGATTTTACGATACGGTAAAAGCGGAAGGCTGGGGCGCCATCACGACACGCGACGCAGGTAACCTGGTGAAACGTGCGGTTCAGATAGCCGAGGAAGCATTGGCCAATAAAAACAACACATCAGCTCGTTGACAGGGCCGGGGATTCCCCGGCTTTTTCTTATGGCCGCATTCTTTTGAGGCTGCAAGTGGCAAGGAAGAGAATCCCTATGCTACAATAAGAAAACCTGTAATTCGAGGTTAGTTCAGAGGTTAGCAACCGCTTTTTAGCGGTAGTTGATTCGTGCTGTATCGTAACGCATGACAGAAGGGGTTTATGCGTTAGGATACGGTCAAAAGCTAGGAATCATAGAACGTAGGCAGAGGTGAACAACGTGCGTATCTCGGTCAAAGCGCCGGCCAAAATCAACTTAACACTCGACGTACTAGCCAAGCGGCCGGATGGTTATCACGAAGTGGAGATGGTGATGACCACCGTAGACTTGGCAGATCGTGTAGACTTGACTCTGCGCGAGGATGGCCTGATTACGCTGGACTGCTCTGCCAGCTTCGTACCTGATGATATTCGCAACCACGCGTACAAGGCGGCAACGCTGCTGAAAGAGCGTTACCAGGTGAGCCAAGGCGTTCATGTATATATTGACAAACAAATCCCTGTAGCAGCCGGCCTGGCAGGCGGAAGCAGCGACGCTGCCGCCACACTGCGCGGGCTGAATCAGCTCTGGGGTTTGCAGTTGACACAAGACGAGTTGGCTGAGCTGGGAGCGCAGATTGGTTCTGATGTCCCTTTTTGCATCTATGGCGGCACAGCGCTGGCCACAGGGCGGGGAGAAAAGATCGAGCATCTCGGGGCACCAGCGGCCTGCTGGGTGATTCTCGCAAAGCCACCTGTAGGAGTCTCTACAGCGGATGTCTACGGTCAGCTGCGGGTCGCTGAGATCGAAGCGCATCCTCCGACTGGGCAGATGCTGCGGGCCATCTCGGAGCAGAACTTTTCGCTGATGTGCAAGTCTCTTGGGAATGTGCTCGAAACGGTAACGCTGGACATGCAGCCGCAGGTACGGCAGATCAAGGATTTGATGATTGCGTCCGGGGCTGATGGCGTGCTGATGTCGGGAAGCGGCCCTACTGTGTTTGCGCTTGTACAGAAGGAAGCGAAGGTGCATCGGATCTATAACGCTCTGCGCGGATTTGTGAAGGATGTATTCGTCGTCCGAATGTTAGGGACACAAGATGGGGAAATGCTTGCATGAACACGTATATAAATGATACATTAGCACCATAATATTCGGTTTTGGAGGAAGAGCCATGAAGAAGTTGCGTAGAAGTGCGCGTCTGGTGGATATGACGCAGCACTTGCTTGCCCATCCTCATACGCTGATTCCGCTCACTCTTTTTGCCGAACAGTACGGTGCGGCGAAATCATCCATCAGCGAAGACCTGTCGATCATCAAGGAAGCGTTTGAAGTCCAGGGTGTTGGCTTGTTGAAGACGGTGGCGGGAGCGGCTGGCGGAGTGAAGTACATTCCTCAGATGAAGACGGAGGAAGCGCTTCACTTCATGCGCGTATTGATCGATCAATTGGCCAATCCGGAGCGTCTTTTGCCGGGTGGCTATCTGTACATGTCCGATATTCTCGGCAATCCTTCTACGATGGCGCAGATCGGGAAGCTGTTTGCGACTGCGTATGCAGACAAGAACGTGGATGTCGTAATGACCGTCGAGACCAAGGGCATCCCGCTCGCCTATGCGACAGCTACATACCTCAACGTGCCAGTCGTCATCGTACGACGAGACAACAAAGTGACGGAAGGCTCCGTGGTCAGCATCAACTACGTTTCCGGTTCGAGCAAACGCATCCAGACGATGTCGCTGGCTCGGCGCGGACTGGCTGAACAATCGCGTGTCCTGATTGTGGACGACTTCATGAAAGCCGGCGGTACGCTGCGCGGAATGATCGATTTGCTGCAGGAATTTCGGGCGACCGTAGTTGGCTGCGGGGTATTGGTGGAGACGACCGCAGATGTTTCGGAGCGTCTGGTGGACGACTACGTCTCGCTTGCCAAGCTGCAGGATGTGGATGTAAAGGGCAAACAGATCGAGATTGAGTTGGGCAGTTTTTTTGATAGAGAACCTACTACAGAAGGGAGTTTTTGATTCATGGCAATCTCTTTTTTATCGACGGATAAAGCGCCTGCAGCAATTGGCCCATACAGCCAGGCTGCACATGTAGGTCCATTCCTGTATGCTTCCGGACAAATTCCTCTGCGTGCAGACGGAACGCTCGTAGAAGGAGACATCGTAGCCCAGACGGAACAGGTTCTTGCCAACATCAAGGCGGTACTGGCTGAGGCTGGCGGCAGCTTGAACAACATCGTAAAGACGACGGTGTTCATCAAGGACATGAACGATTTTGCCCAAATGAACGAAATCTACGGCAAGCATTTTGGCGACCACAAGCCAGCGCGTTCCACTGTAGAAGTAGCGCGCCTGCCGCGTGATGTAAAGGTAGAAATCGAGTTTGTCGCCTATCTGGCGGAGAAATAGGTCGAAAAGATCATAGAAACGGCCCGATGCGCCATGTGCATTGGGCTGTTTTTTTGCAAAGATTTGCAGACCTGCCTATTATTATATATTTTTTTGAAAAATTTAAATAAAGTTAGCAGGAATATTTACCCAAAGGGTGGAAATACTCCTAAACGTTTTTTATAGATAAAGGGAGTGAACTCGATGGAAGTTACAGACGTTAGACTTCGCCGCGTGAATACGGATGGTAGGATGAAAGCGATTGCGTCCATTACAATTGACCATGAATTTGTGGTTCATGATATCCGTGTCATCGATGGTAACAATGGCATGTTCGTGGCGATGCCAAGCAAGCGTACACCTGATGGTGAATTCCGCGATATTGCCCATCCCATTTCGTCGACCACACGCGAAAAGATTCAAGCAGCTGTATTGAATGAATACGATCGTGTTGGACAAGAAGAAGAAAACACGATCGAAGCTGGTGCATAAGAGAAGAAACAAGCACCCTGTCACTAGGCAGGGTGCTTCACTGTCTTATCCGGCATAACACTTTTCCAGATCGCGGATGATTTTTTCCTGATCCATGCCTTCTCCGATAAAGACGGCTACCATCTTGGGGCCGAAGTTTTCAAAAGGGAACATCAGCACCTGGTTGTCCGTATGCTGAAATGAGATCAGTTCTTCTTTGCCGTGGAAAAGGACGTAGCCTTTTGCCCGATATACGTTTTTCGGAAGATCGTAGAGAAAATCCTCGAATTTTTCGCCGTCTACTTTCCCTGTGAAGTGATAGGCAAAGGTTTCAATACTGTTGTATAGGGAGGGAGAGCTGGTTTTCAACCCGAGCGATTGCTTGATCTTGTCCATCGGAGAGAGGCGCCCGATGCTTTTTTGGACGGCTACTGTCGGTGTCTGCTCTTCCCGGCTTGGCGGAGTGATTCGTTTGACGGAGAAGATGACTTCGAGATCGACTTCGCTTCGTATCGTTTCCAGCAACGGAGCCTGGGGATTCAGCTCCCGAAGCTTGTCCTTCACCTTCTCGAGGATATTGGGTGCAGTCAAATCGGTCTTGTTCACCAGCAAAAGGTCGGCATACCGAACCTGATTGCGAATGGTCTTGACCAGAGAGGCGGTCGATTGAAAGCGGGAGTTCAGGTCCAAAAAGCGGGAGGCATCCACTACACTGACGATCCCTTTTATTTCAATCCGTTCGTATAGCTCCGGGTGGGTCAGACCGTCGACGACATCGATCGGGTCAGCAACTCCGGTAGTTTCTATGAGAATTTTATCTGGTTGAAAGGAGCTGAGGATTTCCTTCAAGCCTTCTGTGAGTTCACCGCGGATGGAGCAGCAGATGCAGCCATCGAGCATTTTTTTCACGGGAAAGCCGAAGCCCTGGAGCTGTTCTCCGTCAATATCTTCCTCTCCCATTTCATTCATCAGAATGACGACCTCGCCATCCTTCTCGCGCAAAGAGCCCAGCATGTTTTGCAGGAGTGTTGTTTTTCCACTGCCTAAGAAGCCAGTCAGCAAGTAAATCTGCGTACTCATCTCTTGCCTCCTTTAGCGAAAACTAATTCTCTTCTCAATATATCACAGTTTTTCCAGAAGATTAAATCTTGTCGGTTGTATGTCAATCCCAAAGGTATATTCAGACAATCGGGGATATCCTGCATCGAGTGTCTTGAAATCCACATATGATTAAGATATAGTCATTGTGGAACTTCTACGATGGAGGGTTGACATGTCTAAGATACATGCCGTGGTCCTGGCTGCCGGTCAGGGGACGCGGATGAAATCGAAACTGCACAAGGTATTGCATCCGGTATGCGGCAAGCCGATGGTTCAGCATGTCGTAGATACGCTGGTTGCCATGCAGGTCGAGGATATCGTAGTCGTCGTAGGCCATGGTGCTGATGCTGTCCGTGCCGAACTTGGCGACGGGATTACGTATGCACTGCAGGAGAAGCAGTTGGGAACGGCACATGCCGTCCAACAGGCAGAGCCATTTTTACTAGATAAAGAAGGCACCACCTTTCTCTTATACGGGGACGTTCCGCTCTTGTCAGAACAGACGCTGACGGCGTTGCGTGCCTATCATGAGGAACAGCAAGCGGCAGCGACTGTGCTGACAGCTGTTCTGAATGATCCGACGGGATACGGACGTATTGTGCGCGATTCGGCAGGTGAAGTATTGCGAATTGTGGAACACAAGGACGCGAGCCTGCAGGAACGGGCGATCACGGAGATTAATACAGGCATATACTGTTTTGACAACCGCAAATTATGGAACGCCTTGAAAGAAGTGAAAAACGAGAACGCTCAAGGTGAATACTATCTAACAGATTGTGTCAGTATTTTGCGGAATCAGCATGAAAAAGTGGTTGGGTTCGCGGCCGCAGATCCGGATGAAACAATGGGGATCAATGACCGCGTACAATTAGCGGATGCGGAAGCCTATCTTCGCCGCCGAATTGCGCTGGGGCATATGCGCAACGGCGTAACCATTATCGATCCAGCCTCTACCTATATTGAGGCAGATGTCACGATCGGAGCGGATACCATCATCCAACCGGGCTCCTTTTTGCGCGGCCGGACAACCATCGGATCGGATTGTGTCATTGGACCTCAAGCCGATTTGACGGATGTCTCGGTAGCCGACCAGGTGAGCATTTCGTATGCCGTTCTGGCAGAGGCAAGTGTGGCAACGAATAGCACGGTAGGGCCGTTCGCCTATGTGCGTCCAGGCTCAGAGATTGGTCCGGGCGTCAAGATCGGTGATTTCGTGGAACTGAAAAATGCGAAAATCGGGGAAGGCAGCAAAATTCCCCATCTCAGCTATGTCGGAGACGCCGAGATCGGAAAAGGCGTCAACATCGGCTGTGGCACGATTACAGTCAATTATGACGGCGCTGTCAAACACAAGACAGTGGTACAGGATGGCGCGTTCGTCGGGTGCAATTCCAATCTGGTAGCGCCTGTCACGGTGGGACAAAACGCCTATGTGGCAGCAGGTTCTACCATCAATCAGGATGTGCCGGACAATGCTTTGGCTATCGCCCGGGAAAGACAAGTCAATAAATTGGATTATGCCAACAGAATGCCTCGCAAGGGCAAAAAGCAATCATAACGGGAGGTTCTTGAGAAGATCATGGCTAACTACCGCGACCCAAAACTGAAGGTATTTACGTGCAACGCAAACCCGAAACTGGCAAAGGAAATTGCTGAACACATCGGTGTGCCGCTTGGAAATGCGCAAGCTGTTCAATTTAGTGATGGAGAGTGCCAAATTAAATTGAATGAAAGTGTTCGCGGTTGTGACGTATTTGTCATTCAGCCGACATCTGCTCCCGTTAACGAGCATTTGATGGAGCTTTTGGTCATGGTGGATGCATTGAAACGCGCTTCCGCCAAAAGCATCAACGTCGTCATTCCGTACTACGGCTACGCCCGTCAAGATCGCAAAGCTCGTGCACGCGATCCGATCACGGCGAAATTGGTTGCCAATCTGATTGAGACCGCAGGGGCTCAACGTGTGATTACAATGGACCTGCATGCGACTCAAATTCAGGGCTTCTTCGACATCCCGGTTGATCATCTGTTGGGAGTACCGATTTTGGCGAAGCACTTTGCCGAAAAAGGTCTAGAGGATATCGTTGTGGTATCTCCGGATCACGGCGGTGTTACCCGTGCGCGTAAGCTGGCAGAACGTCTGGAAGCGCCGATCGCGATTATCGACAAGCGCCGTCCGGAACCAAACGTGGCAGAAGTCATGAACATCGTAGGGAACATCGAGGGCAAAACGGCTATCATCATTGATGATATTATTGATACGGCTGGAACGATTACACTGGCTGCCAATGCGCTGGTGGAAGCAGGGGCTCGTGAAGTATACGCATGCTGTACGCATCCTGTCCTCTCCGGACCTGCAATCGAGCGCATTACCAACTCCAAGATCAAAGAATTGATCGTGACCAACTCGATTCCGCTCAGTGAGGAAAAGCTGACAGATAAAATTACAGTTCTGTCCGTAGCTCCGATCATCGGGGAAGCGATTATTCGCGTCCACGAAGAGCTGTCGGTCAGCAAGTTGTTCGACTAAAAACGGCAAAACCTCCTCTTGGGCAGAGGGGAATGAAATAACCTCCGATGGACAAGCTAGGAAAGGAAACTTTACCTAGCAGCCAGAGGAGGTTTTTTTGTGGAAGCGTTAAAGGCTCAGGTGCGAGAACGGGAGTCGGGCAACTACGTCAGGGAACTTCGGCGCAAGGGCTGGGTGCCTGCTGTTGTGTACGGTACGGAGGTCAACAATTTGGCCATCCAGATCGAGGGGAGGGCACTGGATGCTGCCCTGCGCACTCAAGCGACCAACAAGCCTTTTCGGTTGGTAGTAGACGGTCAGGAACACGATGTGATGGTGTACGAATTGCAGCGTCATCCCTTGGCCGGGAATATCTTGCATGCTGACTTTAAAGCAATCAATATGAATGAAAAAATCCATACGACCGTTCCCATTCTGCTGACAGGCGATCCTGAGCTGGGCGTAGCGACGCTGGTTCGCCACAGTGTAGAGGTCAGCTGTCTGCCTGGAAATATTCCGGAATCATTCACGGTGAACGTAGATGGGCTGAATATTGGTGATGTGTTGTTGGTTCAGGATCTGCAGATTCCGGCAGGTGTAGATGTGGGTCTGGACTCGATGGAAGTGCTGATCAGCATACTGCCAGTCAAAGCAGCTTCAGAGGAGTCCCTAGAGGCCGCGGAGGATGCGGCCGAAACAGCCGAAGCTGCGGGTTCGACGGAGGACTCGAAAAAAGTGTAGCAGGCATGCCCCGGTGTTGCAGTCACCGGGGCTTTTTTGTGCTCCTCCCCCTGGATGAGGAAGGCTCAAGGCTTGCGAATCAAATGGTTTCAGGTACAATGGGAAAAGAACAAGGGAGGGAATCGGCGTGAAAGTAGTGATCGGCCTGGGCAACCCCGGGAAAAAATATGAGGATACAAGACATAATGCCGGTTTTATGGCCATAGATAAAATTAGCGAGAATTGGGGGATTCCCGTCTCTTCCAATAAGTTTCGTGCCCTCATCGGGGAGGGACGGGCGCAGGGAGAGAAGGTTCTCTTGGTCAAGCCCCAGACCTATATGAACTTGTCAGGGGAATCGATTGCCGAGATCCTGCGCTTTTACAAATTGACTCCGGAGGACCTGGTCGTCATTTTTGACGATCTGGATCTGCCTACGGGACAGCTTCGTTTGCGGGAAAAAGGGAGCGCCGGCGGACACAATGGCATTAAATCGATGATTCAGCATCTGGGGACACAGGAATTTAAACGGATCAAAGTGGGCATCGGCAGACCGGAACCGGGCCGAAGCGTCAGTGATTACGTGCTGCAGGCATTCCCATCAGGGGAACGCAAGGAAATAGACGAGGCAGTAAGCCGTGCAGCAGATGCAGCCGACATGTGGGTCCGGGAGCCTTTTCTCAAAGTGATGAATCACTTCAATGCATTGAAGTAGTTGACGGACCTAGTATGATTTTCCACTCTCACGACCATACTATCGATAAATGGTGTGGGGGTGGCATATACATGAGCATACGCTACACATGTCGCTGTTGCGGTATGAAGATTGCTGAATTTGCTGAATCGCAGGTGACGGAAGCGCAGCTCGGGTTTGATTCCTTGACCGATGAAGACCGGGCTCTTATAATATCGAGAGAAGAAAGTGGCGATACGATTGTCCGTATCACGTGCGATTTTTGCCGTGAAGCCTTGAATTGGAACCCGGAGCTTTCTCTGGTCGGAAATCCGCTTCAATAAGATCGGGACAACGTTGCGATTACGAAGAAGGCTTGAATTGACAAGGCCTTAGCTTGGGGAGCTAAGGCTTCTTTTGGCATGGTTGATCCAGATCCCCATCTCTTGTGATGGTTAGGGAGATTGAAATATGCTGTACGACAGAAGAACTAGAGAGGGGATTAGTGAATGCAAGTCATCATTAACCCGATAAAACAGGACGTCAATGTCGGGACGATTGTGGCTGGTTTGGAACAAGGCTTGAGCGAACAGTTGGTTTCCGGTTTGGCTGGATCAGCTAGACAGGCCTTTATGGTTGCTCTGAAGCAAATGAGCGATCGACCAGTCTGCGTCGTCACGCACAATATGTATCAAGCGCAAAAAGTATATGAAGATTTGATCGAGCTAGTCCCTGCTGATCAAGTGCTGCTGTATCCCGGCAATGAGCTGATCGGTTCCGAATTGGCGATCGCCAGCCCCGAGATGCTGGCGCAGCGCATTCACGTATTCAACCGTTTGGCCCAAGGCTTTACGGGTTTTTTGGTTGCGCCTTTTGCCGGTTTGCGCCGCCTGGTCGTGCCGCCTCATGTATGGAAAGAAGCTCAGATCGAGCTGAAAGTGGGCGAGGAACTGGACATCGAATCGTTCCTCTTGCGCTGTATTGAGCTTGGCTATGAGCGGGTAGACATGGTGGAGCGAAAAGGGGAGTTGAGCGTTCGCGGTGGGATTATTGACCTGTACCCGATCGACTCCGAGTGGCCGGTGCGGATCGAGTTGTTCGATGTCGAGATCGATTCCATTCGCATGTTTGACATGGCGACACAACGATCGTTGACCTCTGTACAAAGCTATCTGCTGGGGCCTGCAAAAGAAATGATCGCGTCGACGCCTCTTTTGCAAGAATCAGCTGTCCGATTGGAGCAAAAGCTGGGTGAGACAGTCGCCAAGCTCAAGGATGGCGCTGCCAAGGAAAAGGTCGTCGAACGAATCGGTTCCGATGTCGAACGGATGGCTCAGGGACAGCGTTTTCCCAACCTGTTCGCGTACATCTCCGTCATTTACCCAACAGAGGATACACTGCTTTCGTACATGCCAGCTGATACCTTGCTGATCATGGACGAACCTACCCGCGTGATCGATACGGCAGCACAGCTGCAGAAAGAAGAGGGGGAATGGCTGACAGGGCGAATCATGCAGGGTGATTACATGGCCAACCTGACGCTGTCCCGCTCTTATGATGAATTGCTTTCATCCAAAAAGCGCCAGATGATCCACCTGTCGCTCTTCTTGAGACAATCGCCGAAAACACAGCCTCAAAATATCGTAAATCTGACCTGCCGCAGCATGCAAAATTTCCATGGTCAAATGAACGTCCTGAAAACAGAACTGGCCCGCTGGAAGAAGTCGCAGGATCAGATTATCTTCGTTGCCGCTGATGCGGAGCGGGCGAAGCGGCTGGAACGCGTTTTGCACGATTATGAGATGGAAGCCGATCTGCTGCTAGATTCCGTGGAAACGGTTCCACCCGGGCGCCCGACCATTATTTTGGGCAACCTGCAATCCGGGTTTGAGCTGCCGTTAAACAAGCTGGTCGTCATTACAGAGGGCGAGGTCTTTACGGCCAAACAACGCAAGGCTCGCAAAGTCCAGCAGACGATGAGCAATGCCGAGCGCATCAAAAATTATCTGGAACTGAAGCCCGGCGATTACGTCGTGCACGTGAATCACGGGATCGGGAAGTATCTTGGGATCGAAACCAAGGAAATACTCGGAATTCATAAAGATTACCTGCATATTCAATACGCGGCTGGAGACAGCCTTTTCGTCCCGATCGACCAAATCGACCATGTGCAAAAATACGTGGCGAGCGAAGAAGCTCAGCCGAAAATTTACAGTCTGGGCGGAAATGACTGGAAGCGGGTCAAAAGCAAGGTCCAATCCTCTGTCAAAGACATTGCAGAAGATCTGATCAAGCTGTATGCTTCCCGGGAAGCGGCAGTGGGTCATGCCTTTTCTCCAGATACGCTGGAGCAGCGGGAATTCGAAGCGATGTTTCCATACCAAGAGACGCCGGACCAGCTGCGCGCGATCAGCGAGGTCAAGGCCGACATGGAACGCAAGCGGCCGATGGATCGTCTTGTATGTGGGGACGTTGGCTACGGAAAGACCGAGGTAGCGATTCGCGCGGCTTTCAAATCCGTCATGGACGGCAAGCAGGTGGCTGTGTTGGTGCCGACGACCATTCTGGCCCAGCAGCATTACGAAACCTTCCGTGAGCGGTTTGCCGACTACCCGATACGCGTCGAGGTGCTGAGCCGTTTCCGCTCGCGCAAGGAACAAAACGCGACACTCAAGGGACTGAAGGAAGGCACGGTCGATGTCGTTATCGGGACACATCGGCTTCTCTCCAAAGATCTGACGTTCCGCGATCTGGGACTGTTGATTGTGGACGAGGAGCAGCGTTTTGGCGTCAGCCACAAGGAAAAGCTGAAGCAGATGAAAACCAATGTAGACGTCATCACCTTGACAGCTACGCCGATCCCTCGGACCTTGCATATGTCCATGCTGGGTGTGCGGGATCTGTCGGTAATCGAGACGCCGCCGGAAAACCGTTTTCCGGTACAAACCTACGTCATGGACTACAGCCCGGCCCTCGTACGCGAGGCGATCGAACGGGAATTAGCTCGCGACGGACAGGTGTTCTTTCTCTACAATCAGGTGCAAGGCATCGAGCAGATGGCTGAGCAGATCTCGATGCTTGTCCCTGATGCGCGGATTGCTGTCGCGCATGGTCAGATGAACGAGAGTGAGCTGGAGGCAGTCATCCTCGATTTTCTCGAAGGAAATTACGATGTGCTAGTGAGTACGACAATCATTGAGACCGGCGTGGACATCCCTAACGTCAATACGCTGATTATCTACAATGCTGACAAAATGGGCTTGTCCCAGTTGTATCAGCTGCGTGGACGGGTTGGCCGTTCCAACCGGATCGCCTATGCGTATTTTACTTATCAGCGCGACAAGGTTCTGACAGAGGTAGCGGAGAAGCGTCTGCAAGCCATCAAAGAGTTTACCGAGCTGGGATCGGGCTTCAAGATCGCCATGCGCGACTTGTCCATCCGTGGAGCTGGTAACTTGCTCGGGGCGGAGCAGCACGGCTTTATCAACTCCGTCGGTTTTGATCTGTACAGCCAGATGCTGAAGGAAGCTATAGACGAGCTGAAGGGCGAAGCCAAACAAGAGATCGTTACACCAGTCGAGATCAATCTGCAGTTGGATGCTTATCTTCCTTCGCTGTATATTACGGACAGCCGTCAAAAAATCGAGATGTACAAAAAATTTGTCGCTGTATCTTCTCTGGAAGATGTGGAGGATCTTTCCGAAGAGCTGTTGGACCGATTTGGCACCATACCGAAGCCAGTGGAGAATCTGCTGACGATTTCCCGATTGCGCGTCTATGCCTTGCAGCATCACATCACAGAGATCAGTCAGAAGAATCCGGATGAGATCAAATTGTATCTGCATCCAAGCCAGAATGAGAACATCGACGGCGGAGCTTTGTTCGCGATGACCAGCGGTTGGGGCAGACGGGTAGGTCTCTTCGGTGGACAACAGATCGTGATAACTGTTAAAGTAAAAGGGTTGCAAGAGGATGAAGGCGTTCAATTGGTTGAAAAACTGCTGCGGCAATTTCACCAGGTGCGCAAAGACACTGGTAAGGAAAGCCCAGTCTCGTAAGACTGCGAGCTTGCCGGAAAAGGAGATCCAAACGATGAAAATGAACCGTTCTTTGGCGATTTTATCTTCAGTTGCATTGACATTTGCCTTGTTGACCGGATGCGGGAATGCAAAAGAAAACGGGCAAGGTGCTGGTAATACGCCGTCCGATCAGACGGATGCGGGACAAAACGGACAGCAGGCAGAAGATCCAAACGATCCGCTTGCCCAATTCCCGAAGCTCGAAATGCCGTTTACTGTTGAACCTGATGCGACCATTGTGGAGTATCAAGGCGGCAAAATGACAGGCAAGGAGTTCGAGACGTTCTTGCGTGTCATCAATTTCATGAACCCGCAACAAGGCGGCATGATTGAGATTGCAGGTAAAGACGAGCTCAAAGCGTTTGCCCGCGAGTATACCGCGACCAAGATCCTGTCTGACCGTGCTGATGACGCCGTCAAAAAAGAATCCAAGGATATGGCAGAACAAACCTTTGATAAAATCAAAGGGCAATACCTGGCGTTCTTTGGAAAAGACGAGGCCAAGTTTGACAAGTTCATGGAAGGGCAAGCTGTATCGAAAGAGATGATCGTCGACCAGATGACCATTATCAATAATTCGATCAATGTTCTGAAAAAAGAGATCGGCGATCCTGAGCTGAAGAAAGAATACGATGCTCTGGATCCGGCAAACCGGACTGTTGCTTCCGTACGCCACATCCTGATCTCCACAGAGAGCCGTCCAGAAGAAGAAGCTTTGAAGCTGGTACAAGACCTAGAAGCTCGTCTGAAAAAAGGAGAAGACTTTGCCAAGCTGGCTACAGAATTCACCGATGATCCAGGCAGTAAAGAGAACGGCGGTCTGTATGCCGATACCATGGTGACGCAATGGGTGCCAGAATTCAAAGAGGCTGCTTTGAAACAACCGATCGGAGAAGTAGGACCTCCTGTTAAAACAAATTACGGCTACCACATCGTGAAAGTGGAAAACCGCAAGGAAAAAACCTTTGACGAGATGAAGGAACAGCTTCGCGGAGTTGCCCTCGAGAGAGCATACGACACATTTAGCAACAGCGAGCTGGACAAGCTGGTCGTCGCTTACCATATTCCTGAGCCAAAACAACCGGCAACGAAGTAATCAGAAAAACAGGGGGTGAACATAACTCCCTGTTTTTCCGTTTTCTCGCATATTCCTGAAACGGGAACAAATACTATACTCACTCGCTACCGCCCGGGGGAGAGTAACCGAGAAAAGGCTGGAAAAAAAGGAAAAAGTTGCTGCCCATACGCATAGGTAAAATTAGAATTTCAGGAAAAAATACAGGTATCCAACCACCAAGCACCTATTCACTACCCACTTCTCTTAGGAAAGCGAGGCAACAAGACATGAAAGCAACTGGTATCGTTCGTCGAATTGACGACCTCGGTAGGGTCGTGATTCCTAAGGAGATTCGCCGTACACTGCGTATTCGTGAAGGGGACCCGCTTGAGATTTTCGTGGACCGTGACGGAGAAGTCATTCTCAAGAAGTATTCGCCTATTGGAGAACTTGGTGATTTTGCAAAAGAATACGCTGACTCTCTGTACGAGAGCCTGAACCATACTGTTTTGATTTCAGACCGAGACAGCGTAATCGCAGTATCTGGGGCTTCCAAGAAGGAATATCTGGAAAAATCGATTGGCAGCATTGTAGAGAAGAGCCTGGAGGAACGCAAAACGCGGTTGGAGAAGAATGCAGGGACGTACGAGATTTGTCGTGATGTTAGCGAGACTTACGGTTCGTTCGTTGTCGCACCGATTGTCGCAGGCGGTGATCCTATCGGGTCGGTCATTCTTCTGAACAAGAATGAATCGACCAAAATGAGCGATCTCGAAATGAAGATGGCCGAGACAGCAGCTGGCTTCCTGGCAAAGCAGATGGAGCAGTAGGTTTTTGGCCTGTATCACAAAGAAGCAGCCCGCTTATGCGCGGGGCTGCTTTTTTGTATACAGACCGTGCCTGGCGCTTTTTTCTTACGCAAAGGCATGTGATATAATGAACGAAGTTTCTGGTTGGAGAGGAGAACATTCACGTTTATGGCTCAGGAAAAGACATCTTTACTGTTTGTGAAAGGCGCCGCAATTCTTGGGGTTGCCGGTCTCGTCTCCAAACTTTTAGGAGCGGTATACCGCATTCCGTATCAAAATATTGCCGGCGATATCGGTTTGTACGTCTATATGCAGGTCTACCCGTTGTATACCACCCTACTGATTCTGGCTACAGCGGGCTTTCCGATCGCGATTTCCAAGATTGTTTCGGAACGCACGGCGATCGGGGATGTGCAGGGAGCACGCAGGTCCTTTCGCGTCGCCAGTATCGCTTTATTGATTCTGGGGCTCTTTTTCTTCCTGCTTTTATTTGGCGGAGCACCGTATATTGCGGATTTCATGGGTGACGATCACCTGACTACACCGCTTCGTGCAGTTGCATGGTCGCTGCCGCTGCTGCCGATGGTAGCGATTCTGCGCGGTTATTTTCAGGGACATCAGAACATGATGCCGACGGGCGTCTCCCAAGTCATGGAGCAATTCATTCGGGTTGTTTTCATTCTGCTGGCTGCTTACTGGGCGATGTATATCCATGAAGATGCTTACCTCGCGGGTACAGGGGCTGTCTTTGCTGCCTTTCCCGGGGGAGTAGCGGCAGTGCTCGTCCTCTTGTGGTATTGGCGCCGTGATAAAAAGAACAATCCCGCCCTGTACGCCGACACACCGATGGATGAGAGCGTTTCATCTGCGACTGACCGTACATGGAGCAATCGCCAGGTGCTGGCCAGTCTGTTGCGGTATGCGCTGCCCATCTGTATTGGTGCATTGGTGCTGCCTCTGATCCCTTTGGTCGATTCGATGACCGTCATCAACATGCTGCAGTGGAGCGGGATGGAGGAGCATTTGGCGAAGGTGATGAAGGGAGCGTTCGACCGCAGTCAGCCGCTGATTCAGTTTGGCACCTTTTTTGCGACGTCTCTATCGCTGGCATTGGTTCCGGCGATTAGTGAAGCCGCAGCTCAGCGCCAGCACCAGTTGATTGCGACGCGTTCCGAGATTGCGATTCGCCTCACCTTTTTGTTGGGGCTTCCGGCATCGGTCGGACTCGCTTTGCTGGCAGAACCCGTCAATGTGATGCTGTACGGGGACAGCAATGGGACCCAGGCGATTGCGGTGCAGTCTCTGACGATCGCGTTCGCTACCTTAAGCATCGCCAGTGCCGGAATTTTGCAAGGCTTGGGCAGAGTCATGCGCCCTGCCCGCAATTTGCTGATTGGAGTCGTGGTCAAGCTGGTGTTCAACTTGCTGCTCGTGCCCTTCTGGGGTATTACAGGTGCAGCCTTGTCTACGGTATTGGCTTACTTCGTGGCGATGGGCCTCAATGTACTTGGCGTGAAAAAATATACAGGAGCGAAGATCAGTTGGCGCCAAACAGCGCTCAGGCCCTTCCTCTCTGTGCTGGTGATGGCGGTCGTCGTCCTGGTGGTCGAATGGGGCGGCTATGCGCTGTTGGACGGCGTGATCAAATCAGAGCGCCTGTTCCATACCCTGGTTGGTCTGGTAGCCGTCGGTGCAGGAGCCCTCGTCTATCTGTTGGCGCTGCTGAAGACAGGCGGCTTGACCAGAGGAGACATTCTCTATTTGCCCAAAGGGAAGCGAATCTCCGCCTTCCTCACACGCTTGCGGCTGTTGCCGCCCAGCAAGGACCATGTCGAGAACGCATAAGGAGATGTAACGAGTGGATAAAAAGAAAAGCACGATCACGGTATTGGGCTTGGGGGCAGGCGATCTCGACCAACTGCCGTATGGTATCTACCGCAAACTGAAAGAGGCCAAAAACCTTTTCCTACGGACCCGTGAACACCCTGTCGTCGCGCAATTGGCAGCAGAAGGAGTCGCTTTTAACTCATATGATGAAGTCTACGAGCAGTACGATTCCTTTGCGGAGGTGTATGAGGAGATTGCCCGGCAATTGTTAGTGGCAGCGGAAAAGGAAGGTAATCTCGTTTATGCTGTTCCCGGTCATCCGCTTGTAGCAGAGCGTACCGTACAGCTCCTGCTGGAAAAAGGGGAAGCCCAAGGAATCCAGATCGAAATCATGGGTGGGCAAAGCTTTCTCGATCCCCTGTTCGCACGGCTGAAAATCGATCCGATCGAAGGATTTGCCCTGCTGGACGGGACAGCACTCAAGGTAGATGAAGTATCCCCTGGCTTACATACGATCATCGCACAGGTATACGATGGAATGATCGCGTCGGATGTCAAACTGACGTTGATGGAGGTCCTGCCTGATGATTACCCGGTGACGGCAGCGACGGCGGTTGGTGTGGCGGGACAGGAGCGGATCGAGACGGTTCCGCTCTACGAATTGGATCGTCTCGATCACTTCGGCAACCTGTCATTGGTCTATGTGCCGCCAGCGCGAGAAGAGCGGATCTGGTACCGGCAGTTTTCGTATCTGAAGGAGATCGTGGCGATTCTGCGCAGTCCGGAAGGCTGCCCGTGGGATCGCGAGCAGACGCACCAGAGTATCCGCAAAAACCTGATCGAAGAAACCTACGAGGTTCTCGAGACCATCGACGATGAGGATCCGGATGCGATGTGCGAGGAATTGGGCGATCTGTTGATGCAGATCATGCTTCATTCGCAAATGGCTGCTGAGGATGGCTATTTTAGCGTGGAGGATGTCGTCGCCGGACTGAATGAAAAGCTGGTTCGCCGTCATCCGCATGTATTTGGAGAAAAGCATGCCGATGATGCGGTAGAAGCGCTTGCCAACTGGCAGGAGATCAAGGCACAGGAAAAGGCAGCAAAGGGAATCGACGTGGCCAACCAATCGCAATTGGCTGGCATTCCGCGCGACTTGCCGGCATTGATGTACGCCTACAAGCTGCAGAAGAAAGCTGCCCAGATCGGTTTTGACTGGGACGATGTGGCCGATGTTTACGGCAAGATCGAAGAGGAGTACCGCGAGCTGCGGGAAGCATCCGAGCAGGATCGGGCAGAAGAGCTGGGGGATCTGCTTTTCGCCGTCGTCAACCTGGCGCGTTTTCTCAAGCTCGACCCGGAAGAAGCACTCGCGATGACCAACAAGAAATTCAAACGGCGTTTTTCCTATATTGAAAGCAAATTGAAAGAGGCAGGACGCTCCTTCGAGGAGACGGACTTGCAAGAGATGGACAAGTGGTGGGAGGAAGCCAAGCACCGCGAAAAAGGGGGAGAAGTGTAGTGAGACTCGATAAATATCTCAAAGTATCACGCCTGATCAAGCGGCGTACGCTGGCAAAAGAGGTGTGCGATAAAGCGCGGGTGGAAATCAATGATCGTCCAGCCAAGGCATCCAGCAATGTCAAAATCGGCGACAAGCTGGCGATTCGTTTCGGTCAGAAGATCGTGACCGTGCAGGTAGAGGATATCAAGGAAAATCCGCGCAAAGAAGAGGCAGCATCTCTGTATCGCGTATTGGGAGAAGTACCTGTGCCGCGAGACGAAAAAGAAGAAGATGCCTACATCAAGGGATAAGGCGATGAGAAGGAAGGGGCTGTGTTTTTTACAGCCTCTTCTTTTTTAGGTAAGAAAAAGAATATAATGAGGGTGCCTGCATTACAGGAGGAAAGGAGTGATCGGAATGAACGGCAACGTCGTGCGTCTGGGATATTTGCTTGCGATTTCACTGCTTCTGTCTGCACTCTTGTATTTTTTCGCTTCGAACTGGCCTGCATTGGATCGCTGGGGTAAGATCGGGATCAGCGTATCGGTACTGGTTCTCTTTTATCTGGTATCCTACCTGGTGGCTTACCTGTTGCAAAGGCATTCGTTTATCAGCAACTGGCTGTTGCTCGCGGGCTGTCTTTCATTCGGTGTCAGTGTCGCCTTGCTGGGGCAAATTTATAATTCCCATGCTGACAGCTACATGCTGTTTGTCGTTTGGCTGATTCCGAGCCTGCTCTTTTCGTTTTTGACGCGTTACCAGCCCTTTTATGTCATAAGTTTTGTGCTTGCACATCTGGCCCTTTGGTTTTTCCTCGATCCTTCAGTCGTGCATGTCACACGGGAGGATGCCTGGTGGTTCATGACCTTTTGGATCATCGGCCTTTTGGATTTTATACTATTCTGGTTGACGTATACCCAGCGCCTCCAGTCCAGGGCGATTCAATACTTGTCCTTTGCCGTCTTCTGTCTCGCTCTTTTCTGCTCTTCTTTCGTGGACGTATATGGCCCCTTCCCGGAGCTTCTTTACATGCTGGCTGGTGCGGCCTTGTTCTTTCTGTTTTTGAAATGGATGCCTAACCGCGGTTTGCTGGTGGCCAAATCGGCTTTCCTTGCCTTGTTTGTCATTGCCAACTTCTTCTGGTACATGGCCGAGTATTACTCCGAAGGGTTTTTTGCCCTTAGTCTGCTGGTAGCCGGGCTGCTTGTATGGGGAGCGGTTGTGGCAATCAAATGGCTCAAATCCTCCAATCACCACGAGAGCATGTGGTTCCGGTTTTTTCAGGAGGCTTTCATGGTGCTCGTCACCACAGTGGCTTCCCTGATCGCCTCGGTCTCGATCACGGGATTCATGTTTCTGGTGTTTACGGATTCGACTGCGGTGCTTTATTTCACCTTTTTTCTCTCCGTGGTCGGCTTTTTGGGTCCGGTCGTCCTGTATAAAGGGATGAATGCTACGGTTCGCTATACCCTGCTGATGATGGGGTATCTGATGGGGGCATCCTCGTCGATTTTTTTGGAAAACGAGATCTGGATTCTTTTCCTGATCGTCGTCGGCGTGGTGTGGTTTATCCTTCCGAGCGTAGCGGGGAGGCTGCTGACGCAGTTTACCTTCCTCGTCGTGCTTGGTATCGAGTTGACCGACATATTCCCGCACGAGTGGGTCATGCTGCTGCTGTTCGTGTTTCAGATGGGGATGTATGTCCTGTGGCGGGGTTCTCCAGTTCTGCGCAACACATCGTTAAGCTACGCCCTGTTCTTCCTGCTGCTGCTGACGGAATGGTCTGATCGCGGGACGCTCCTTCTGGTCTCCAACCTGGGCTTTTTTGCTCTCAGTACCTTTTTGCTGTACTGGACGTTGAAGCGTCAGCGGGGAAGCTGGGAATTTGGGATTACACTCGCATTTTGGTTTGCGTTTCTTGCAATGAAATACTACGACTTTGTCTGGAGCCTGTTGCACAAGTCGCTCAGTCTTCTGCTGTTGAGCCTCGTGTTTTTCGTTGTCAGCGGGTGGCTGGATCGCCGTGCAAAATACGAAGGGACGTCGGAAAAGCCGCCGATTGTTGCCGTCAAGCGTCTGCTGCTCGTACCAGTCATCCTGCTTCAATTGGTGATTGTCGGCTACCAGGTCTGGAGCAACGAGACTATCCTGGCACAAGGCACGCTCGTCAAGCTGGAGTTGCAGCCGGTCGATCCGCGCTCCCTGTTGCAAGGCGATTACGTCCAGCTGGGATACACGATCTCCAGATTGGATAGCGAGGATCTGCCGCATGGAGAAAACATTCGTGTCGTGTTGCGAAAACAGGCAGATGGTCTGTACGGGTACAGTGGTTATTACGAGTTAGACGGTGTCTGGAACCGCGAATATCAGGGACAGCCTGACGATGTTATCATCAATGGAACGACACTTGGCTCGTCACAGGTAGAGTATGGGATTGAAAGTTATTTTGTCCCGGAAGGCACCGGCCTGGAAGTCGAAAGAAATGCCAGGTTTGCGTATGTAAAGGTTGGCAAAAAGGGAGACGCCATTCTGGAAAGCTTGGCTAATCAGTAAAAACAAAGGAAGGAAGCTGCTCGACTGTCAAGCAGCTTCCTTTTTGATATTCTCCCGCTCCAAACTACGAACCACGAGGCGGACGAGCAATAAGCCCATGACACCCAATCCCGCGAATAATAAAGCCATGGCGTAAGAAGGGAGAAAGGCCCCCAAGCTGATCCCGATGGCTCCACTCAGCTTCGCCCCTTGCAGCACGAGGCCATTTACCGCCATGTACGAGCTTCGGGCATCGTCGCTCACGATCTCGGCCAGGTAGGTTTGCCGGGTCGGAATATGCATCAACTCTCCTACAGTTGCCAGAAACATGGTGAGGACGATTACCCATAGCGTGTTGCTGTAGGTGGTGACTGCGTAGCCGGAGATGTACAGCAGTGCTCCGATATACATCGCAGTGGCTGGGTGTGTTTTGCCGATCAGCTTGGTCACCAGCAAGGACAGGCACACCACCAGCAAGGTGTTTTCCAATTGAATCAGGCTAAACACTTTAATCCCCGTGATTTCCAGGGCAAACCAGTCGAAAAATTGCAGGGTCTCCGTCTGAAACTCTTGCGACAGGCGCACGGCAATGTAATTGGAAGTCTGGAACTCAAGAGCAAAAATGAAAAGTCCCCCGAGAGAGTACAGGAGGAAGAGCCGATCCTGGAGTACCTTCTTGTAGCTCTTTACCAAATCCACCAGCAGCCTGCTGCCAGAAGGGAGAGAAGTCTGCCGGGCAGGCTGATACGACTCCTGCATGAAAAAGCGAGTAATGATCAGGGTGACAAAACCGACCAGTGTGAGCGCGAGCAGCAATTCGAAGCGATGCGTGGCAAAGTAAAGCCCGCCAAATACGGAACCGATGGCAATCGACAGGTTGGAAGCCCAATAACTGATGCTGTACATAAAGGTCCGGTTTTCTTTGGTGCTAACATCGATTAGCATGGCATCAGCGGCGGGGTTGATCAAACCATTGCTGGCACTTTGCAAAAGCATCATGACGAAGGTCAGCCAAGCAGAGTCCAGAAGTGGCGAATTGGCCAACGTCATTATAGTGAAGGCACCGCATTGAATGAGTTGTCCGTAGACCAGCACCTTTTTTCGACCCCAGCGATCCGCGATATACCCCCCATAAAAACTTGTCAGGATCTGTGCGCAGATCGTCGCAAATAAAAGAAATCCGGCCAAAGCCTGCCCCAGCTTGTCAGAAAAGTAAATCGCCATAAAGGGAAAGATCATCGTCCCGACGACACGGGTCAAAAAAGAAGTGATAATGCGTATGCGTATGTTGGGATGCAATTGTAGAAAGCCCATATGCATTTCTCCTTTCGCTCTGCTATCATTGTTACGGAACAAAAGAGGAAGAAAAAGTGCAAAGTCAAAGGAGTAATTTCACCTTTTTGATAAAGGACCGGTGAGGCTCATGAAAAGCCATGAACACTTCATGCAAATGCTATGGGGGCTGAGCGATTGGGAGCGCGGGCATGAGCAGGTGATGATGATTGAGGAGTTGTCTGAACTGCTTTCTTGTACTCCCCGCAACGTGAAATTGATTCTGCGCAAATGGGAAAGCGAAGGCTTGCTTCGCTGGAAGGCAGGCGTGGGGCGGGGTAATCCGTCTACATTGGAGATCCTGTGTGATACGACCGATTTTTTGACTGCGCATTTCAAGAAGCTGCTTACGGATGGCAAAGTAGGAGAAGCTGTAGGATTGATCAATCATCCACGTATGCCTGTTGCGGCAAAGCGCGTACTGCAGGATGTATGGAACAATCAGTTTGGCCTCCATGCGGTAGAGACGGCACAGGTCAGTGCAGATGTACTGCGCATACCGAGAACACGGGCCTTCAGTTCCCTGGACCCGATCTTCGTAGCGGTGGCCGCCGAGAGCCATTTCCTCCAGCAAATCTGTCATCGTCTGATTGAATTTGACACGGAGAAGCAGCAGTTTATCCCCCAACTCGCCCATGCTTGGGAATGCAATGAGGATATGACCGCCTGGACCTTTTACCTGCGCAAAGGGGTTCGTTTTCATCATGGTCGCCTGCTTTCAAGCAAAGATGTCGCCTATACCGTCGAACGGCTGCAAAATCTGGATTCCCCCTATCAATGGCAGATGGAGGATGTGCTCTGGCTGGAGCAGCATCATGACCGGAAAATCACCTTTCATCTGGGCCGACCCAATGGTTTTTTTCTTCATCTGATCGGTTCGATTGCCATGTCGATCCTGCCGTACGATGTCCCCTTTTCCGAACGTTCCATTATTGGTACGGGTCCATTTCGCATGGCCGAATTTACGAGTGAAAGGCTAGTTCTCGAGGCTTTCGAAGAGTATTACCGGGAGCGGGCATTGTTGGATCGAGTGGAGATCTGGGTGGTTCCCGAGTCTTGTTATCCGGACAAAAGGTACCTGCTGTCCGAAGAGATGGGTTCGTCTGACAGACACACAGGAAGAAGGCAACGGGTG
>DASQMM010000030.1:0-1605 GCA_035645495.1 Brevibacillus sp.
GGTTTTGTGACAAGTTCACGTAAAATGTTTTGTTCCTTATTCCGATACACCCAATAGGGAGGAGTTTACATGGAAAAGCTTTCCTTTCTCCAGGAAAAAAGTTCGTTTCACATGCGGTATCCGCAGCAGAGCGATCTCGCCTTTTACCGCTGGTTCACCGAGCAGTACCCGCAGGAAGCCATCGGCTGGTATCACCTGGGACGCGAGCATGAAGCACGCGGTGAACGAGACTTGGCGATCGCCGCACACAGGCAAGCCTTGCACACCCGACCAGATCCATTCCAAGAAGAAGCGAGACAAGCCTTCCAGAACCTGCTGCGCGAACGGCAGAAGGAATCCTGGAGGAGACGCTCCCGCCTTCTGCTTGGCTCTCTATTGTTTTTCTACCTGCAGTTTGTCTTTTCGCCAGGTTTGCTGACAGATCCGCTTCCGGCTGTTGCACCTGCACAGGCTGCAACCGAGATGACTGGACCCGCCGCTATGGACAAGCCTCATGTGGAGGTCATTGCCGTGCCGCCTTCGCTTTCCGTCGGTGAAATGAAAAGTCAGGTCAGACGTTATCTGCTGGGACGACGACCGGCTCTTGAACAGCCCTATACGGTCTTGATCGTGCCTGAAGCTTTTGGCTTGCCTTTGTTTACACCACTCTTGTTTTATCAACCCAAGGAAGTCCTTGGAATTGTCAAGTATCATCCGTCTTCACGTATGGTTTTGTCGGAGCAATGGTTTGCCGAGCCCGCAACATACCAGACGGAGAGCGCATTGAGTCAGGCGAGAGAAGCATTCACCCGTGAACAGATGGTCTATCAGCATATCATCACCTTGCGCAACGCCCTTTACCGCCATTATCAGCAAAAAGGAAGCTTGCCAGCCCGTCTGGCAGATCTCACAGGAGCGTATCCTGGCAACAGTCTGCCGCAAATCCCGCTCCCGCCCGCCGAATGGGGGATGACATCCTATGCGTACCATCCGGAAAAATGGGATCCTGCGCTGGCTTGGGACAGCTTGCCGGAAGTCCTGCCCCTGCCCGGGTATCCGGAGCCTGTCGTACCGCTGGAACCGATGCAACTGCATCTTTTCCAGGCGAGCCACAGACTGGAGTTGCGAAGCGGTTCCCACGTGATTCGCAGTCATCCGATTGGACTGGGCAAAAACCAGGCAACGCCAAACGGGCTTTATACGATTTTGCAAAAAATCAATCAGCCTCGGGGTCACGACAATATTTACGGTACGCGCGGCCTCGTCTTTCTGCCGGAGGGCTACGCGATCCATGGAACGAACGATCCGGACAGTATCGGCCAAAACGCTTCTCTTGGCTGTGTGCGGCTGCACAACACCGATGTCGAGGAGCTGTACAGCTTCGTCTCGCTGGGGACAGAGGTCGTCATTTCGGCCATGCCTGCTGGCGTGGACTGGAGCAATCCCGCCCCCTTCCTGCTGGATGCAGGGCTCGAGGAAGAGACGCCACATGTCGTGTACAAGTGGCTGCACTAAGGTCTGCTAGTCAGGACGATTATGGCCGCAAAAAGTTACAATCAGAAAATGGAAAGCGCGCCCTCTGTAAAGGAGGAGCGCGCTTTTTGGATACTTACCTTATTTTACAAT
>DASQMM010000031.1:0-4723 GCA_035645495.1 Brevibacillus sp.
CGTCCTCTTTCCCCCAGCGGATATTTTCCAGGACGGTTCCAGTAAACAAGACCGTCTTTTGCGGAACGATCGCGATCGTCTCCCGCAGCTTTTTCGGATCGACCTGGCGCACATCTATCCCATCGACGCGCAGCGTACCGGAGGTCACATCATAAAAACGCGGAATCAGCCCGACCAGAGTGCTTTTTCCGGAGCCAGTCGAACCGATAATCCCCACTGTCTCCCCCGGCAGACACGTAAAGCTGATCTTCTTCAGAACCAGCTCCCCTCCTGCCCCCTCGTAGGAGAAGCTGACCTCCTCGAAGTCAATTCTCCCTTTCTGGGTGGTTGTCTCCCGTAGTGAATCATCCCAGGTCATCTGATTTTCCTCCGCAAACACTTCCCCGATACGCTGCGCAGATGCTTTGGCGCGCACGAACAGATTGAACACCATAGAGATCATCATGAGGGCGAACAGGATCTGGGTCATGTAGTTGGTAAAGGCGATGATATGCCCCACCTCGATGCTTCCCTCTTCGACGCCGTGCCCCCCGATCCACAGCACCGCCACAATCCCGAGGTTGACCACCAGCATGATCGCCGGTCCGAACACGGACATGATGCGGGTAGCAGAGATCGTCTTCGCTTGAAGCTCTTCATTGGCTGCATTGAATTTTTCACGTTCAAAAGCATAGCGATGAAACGCTTTGACAACCCGCACGCCTGAGAGGTATTCGCGCATGGTCCCATTCACGCGGTCCAGGGCAGCTTGTACCTTTCCAAAAAAAGGGAAACCAATCTTCATATTCAACACAATAAACAAACCGACAATTGGCACAACCACCGCCAGCACGACAGATAATTGCAGATTAAGCTGTGCGGCCATGATCAGCCCGCCGATGCACAGTAACGGCGCTTTGACGAAAATCCGCATCATCCCGTTGACGAAAACTTGCACCTGGTTGACGTCGTTGGTGAGCCGCGTGACCAGCGATGCCCGGTCGAATTTATCGACATTAGCGAAGGACAAGGACTGGATTTTGCGGAAAAGATCGGAGCGCAGCAAGGCCCCGAAGTTCTGGGACACATAGCTGGACAAAAGATTTCGCATTGTAGCAGCGACCGCTCCCAATGCGGTAATCAAAAGCATCAGCCCGCCCATCTGCAAGACGTAATCCATGTCGCGATTCGCCACGCCCCGGTCGATCATCATTGCCATAATGGTCGGCTGCAGCAGGTCGCTTATTGCTTCCACGGCGAGGAAAAAGAAGGAGACTGCGATCGCCACTCCGTATTTTTTCAGGTATGTCAAGGTAAAACGCATACACTCACCCCATTCAAGATGACAGAAACCCATGATTATTCTTCAAATTTTATCCTTTCGCATGGGAAATGAAAAGAGCGCGAGCGTAGCCTGGGAAACAGGAACGAATGGAAATTGTTGAAAATATTGAAAAAAGCACAACCTTTCATACATGAAGGCAGTGCTTGTACTTCGCCGTTCTTGATTATTTGGATTCTACAAGTATCAGCTCGATGACTTCCTTATGACTCTTCCCTTGATCGTCCGTCCAGGTAATCGTCAGGACGGGGTTGCTAGTGAAAAATTGCTGGATATCAGCATCGTACAAGCCGTCCTTGAACTCTTGTTGATAAGTATCCGAATTGGGAATATCCTCAAAAATCTTGATCGGACCATGGTCGAATTCGGGGTTTTTCAGGTTGCCTCCGCGGCCCCCGTTTTTTAACTCGATCTCATAATTCACATGCTGGATCTGATGCGTGGATCGCTGGTCCAGCTTGCCGATGAAGAGTGCCCCTACGTCTTTATTCGGGACGACGTCCATGATGATCTGCCAGTTGGCGGAATTGCCTTCGTATTTATGCGACCAGGTCTGCATCGAGCATGCGGTGAGAAGGAACGCGATGCATAAGAAGAGCCAGATGCTATGGGGTTTGGACATGGGAACGCCTCCAATCTTGCCGTTGATCTCGTTATTTCCGAAGAACAAAACCATCAATACGCTCCCCGTCGATGTCATATGCTTCATACGTTAATGCATTCTCTTGGATTCGTATGCCGGCAAACATGGGCTTGCCGCTTTGCAGATGAACGCGATGATAGAACTGATCGTCTTTTTTCTTATTCAATTTCCTGCCTGATGCATTCGTAACGACGTATACCGTCCCTGTGCCCTCTTCTGTGATTTGATTGCCTTTCAACGGATACGAACGCGAGTATTCATGATTATGGCCTTGCAGTACGAGGTCAACGCCAAATTCATCGAAAAGCGGGACCCAATGCTCCACGATGGATTTTTTCTGCTTGCCTCCGTATGGCCCTTGATGCAGGGCAACTATGATCCATGGCTGTTTCGTAGCAGCTAAATCCGCTCTCAGCCATTCTGCCTGCTTTTTCACTTTTGACTCTGTATTGAGGAAAACAAAGTGAACCGCACCGTAGTCGAACGAATAGCTCGTACCGGGATTTGCGCTGTTTTCCCCATTTTCGGGCAGATTGAAATGGGAAAGAAAATGTTCTGCCTTGCCGTCTATTTCATCATGGTTACCGGTAACAGGCATGAGAGCAGTGCTGCGCAACCACGTCTCGGCATGATGAAAGAAGGAATACCAAGCGCTTTCGTCCTCCGGGTCTTCTGTCAAATCGCCATTATGGATGATAAATTCCGCATCCGGGAAGGTCTCAAACGCCTTGCCAAGCGTTTGTCCCCAAATCTTGAAATCATCATCGGTGATGCCTTGCGAATCGGTGACATTGATGAAGGTAAACTCCTTCGTTTCCCTTGCCTCGGTCTCGAATTCTGCTGGTTGGCTCCAGCCGTCCTTCTCCCCGTTTCCCACCCGATAGGTATAGCGGGTGCCCGGTGCCAGGTCGGTAGCCTCCACCTTGTGAACCCCTTTCAGGACGCCATCCTTTACTCTGATCTGCGAAGTCGTCCCGTAAAAGGTCAGGACGTCCTTCCCGTCAAAGCTCGTAACCCCAGACCCTGGAGCAAGCTGGAGTACCGTAGCGGCATCGGGGCTGCTTGTGTGCCAGGTAAAAGCACGACTCGTCTGCGGATTGCCTTTAAAATTCGTCACGATGGAGTGAGGAGCAAGCGACGAGGGTGATGGACTGCCCTGAATCCACTGTTTGATGGCAATTGCCAATACGATGATCATCAGCACAGCACCAATCAAGAGATAAACCTTCATCTTGTCCATAATGACTCCTTTCTGTTGCGAGCAAGAAAACATCCCGTCCTCACTTATGTCTGTGAAAACGGGATGTCCATGCCAGTCGTTCTATTATTTCGCTTGAATCACACCTGCTTCAATCAGTTCGTTGACATTCAAAGATTTTTCATATGGTACTTCGAGCTTGCCTTCGTTGACCATTTTGATCACTTCATCACGGTACGGGCTCTCGAGATCGATGCCGATAATTTCCCAGTTGTTGTCTACTTCAGGTGAAATCTCTTTTTGCTCCTGGATATATTCTACCAGATAATCACGAATGCTGCGCGGAGATTCCCAATCGCGGTTCGCGCTTACCATTTTGAAAGCCTTCAATGCACTGCTGTAGCGATAGTTATTGACTGCCAGAGTGAGCTCCTCGGTATCAGACAATGGCTTGCCTTTATACATCACGTCTACGATTCGCTCTCCGGCTGGCTTGGACAAATCGATTTTGTAATCCACACCGGCAAACATATCATACAGGTATCCCGGCACTTCCGGATCGAAGCTGATCGAGATGTCTCCTTCTTTCCACTGATTGTAGTGCTTGGCGGACCATTCCATGTAGTTCTTCAACTCTGCTCCAGTGACCTTGACGGTATAGAGCGTGTTGTCGAATTTGTAGATGTCAAAGATGTTTGCATAGGTAATATTGCCTTGCTTCAGATCGGAGGTGTCTTTAAAGAGAGCCGCTGCAGATACATCTGCGCCAGTCGCTGTCAACTGAACTTTGTTGATCAAATCTACGACAGCCGTATCCCGCAGCTTGCCTTCCGGAATGCCGTTGATTTCGTTGACAGGCTGGAAGTCGGCTGTCGCGATTCCGAAGAGACCGCCAGAAGCACCTGCTTCGCCAGCACCACCGCCGCCTGCGATGAATTGAATTGTCGCTTCATGCGCATCTTTGATCAGATCGCGAATGGCTTGGTCTGGCTCATAGCTCGCCATGTCTACCACATCTACCTTGCGATCCACTACCTTCGCTTGACCCGCTTCTTTTTTCACTTCAAGATCAAAGCGAACCACATCGCGGCCGAGGTTGCGCGGGCCACCAACAACGGTTTGGCCGATTTTCTCATTCACGATAATATGCATATGACCGACGAGAAGAGCATCCAGATCAGGAACCATCTCTACGATTTTGGAAGCCGCGTCCGACCCGCCATCTTCATCAAATTCTGCAACCAAACCTGAGTGAGCGCTGGCGATGAGGACATCGACTTTTTCTACCTCTCTAAGCTCTTTTGCATATTTCTTAACCGTTTCGCCCATGTGTTGGAAAGAGAGGCTGTCTACCTTCTCGCCATCCCAACGCGGAATATTCGGAGTGGTAACGCCGATGATGCCCACTTTGATTCCGTCTACATTGACGATTGTATACGGCTTGACGAACTGTTCGCCTTGCTTCGTGGTCGTGTTTGCACTCAGAACAGGGAATATCAGTTCCTTTTGCATGCGATCAATCAAATCAAGTCCAAAATTAAATTCATGATTGCCCAATACC
>DASQMM010000032.1:0-4695 GCA_035645495.1 Brevibacillus sp.
GGAATCGATGAAAACTGTGACGCAGCCTTTTTTGTAGGCTATCACGGGAAGGCAGGAACAGGGGAGGCCGTACTCAATCACACGCTTTCAGGTCTTGCCATCCATCGTCTGATTTTGAATGGAAAAGAAGTGGGGGAAGCAGGTCTGAATGCTGCCATCGCAGGAGCTTTTCACGTACCCGTCGTTTTGGTGACCGGGGATGAGGAAACGGCTCGGGAAGTAGAGGAGGATATTCCCGGCGTCTATACCGTTGCGGTAAAATCAGGCATTACCGGTCTCTCCTCTCTAGCCCTGCATCCGCAGCGGGCCAGAGAGCTGATCCGTCGAAGAGCGAAGGAAGCGCTGCTGAACCGAAGTACCGTAAAGCCGATCCAGCAGCAGGAAGAAAACACCTTGGTTGTCGAGTTTACCCGGTCCCAATTTGCGACAGCCGTTAGCTGGATGCCCGGTGTGGAACTGATCGATGGCCGAACGATCCGCTACAACTCCCAGAATGTAGCCGAGATGATGCCCGTTTTGCAAGCGATGCTGCTAGTGACTAGCCAAGTCAATCGAATGATCACAGGAGCCTAAAACTTATCCAAAAAGCACTCCGCCTATTTCAACGATTTGTTGAATGAGGTTGGGTGTTTTTTTTTGCGCGAGAAATAGAGGAAGATCGTATAAGTAAATCGATAACTAGGCCAAAGGTTTGACGTACTTAAGTTTTCTAATGTTACAATATATAGATGATACAATGGATAGAGATGGACAAGTCGCGAGGGGGAACCACCATGAAGGCTATTCTAGTCGACGATGAGCGATTAGCTTTGAGCCACCTCAAGCAAATTCTAGAAAAATATGCAACGGATATAGAGTGTATCGGGGAATTCTCAGACCCTACCGTCGTTCTCGAGCAAATCAAAGAGCTTCAGCCCGATGTGGTTTTTCTCGATATTCAGATGCCCGAAATAGACGGTTTGCAACTGGGAGAGCAGGTGCAAGCAGCTTTTCCGCACATACTGATGGTTTTTGTGACTGCTTTTGACCGTTTTGCCTTGCAGGCATTTGACCTATATGCGTTGGACTATCTTTTGAAACCCGTGTTGCCAGAACGTCTCCAGCAATCCGTCCAGCGATTGCGTGAAAAAATGGAGTCGCGCCAAGACAGGCAAATCGTCTCAAGAGAAACAAAGATCTGTTGTTTTCAACAAATCCGCATTCAACTGCCGGGCAAGGAACCGGAATCGCTCAGATGGGGCTCCGCAAAGGCGCTAGAGTTGTTTGCGTATTTGCTGCATCATCGAAATCAAGTGATTGACAATCAACACTTGATCGAGCTTTTGTGGCCGGACTATGAGGAATCGAGGGCGGCACAGCAGTTGTTTACAGCCATCTATCACATCCGCCAAACCTTGCAAAGCAACGGCATGGGAACTGTCACCATTCGCAGCGGTGAATGTGGCAGGGGATACATGCTTACGCTCGGTGAAGCACAGGTCGATACAGAAAAATGGGAAGGCCTCGTGAAGCAAGCAGAGCAGCATTTTCCTGAGCAGGTAGAGGCTTGTGAGCATGCATTCAGCATGTATGAAGGGGATTATCTGGGTGCGTACGACTTTATGTGGGCAGAACAAGAACGAGAAAGGCTGCGGAACCTTTGGCTGAGTCTCGCCGAAAAATTGATCGACTACTATTCTGAGAAAGGAATGCTACAGGAAGTCAGTGAGGTCCGTCTGCGTGTCCAACAGCTGCTTTCTGGACAAGCTGATTGATCCACAGGAAGGATCTGCTCAAGCCCCGCTATTTTTACGTAGCGGGGCGTTTTTTGTCGGAAAATGATGCTGACATTTGTGGGAGGAAAACATTAGACTAAATATTCAAAAAATTATAAAATGGGCGAAAAGCAGACAAAAGGTGGGAGGAAAATGTACGACCAGGATATGGACAACCGTTCTTTTTCGCGCAGAGAATTTCTCACCAAGGCAGCGATGATTGGTCTAGCTGCAGCGGTCCCAGGCAGCTTGTTAGCAGGTGGGGGTACAGCCAGTGCAGAGGAGTCTGCTGCATCCCAGTCAACGACGAGCGCAGCCCCAGCGCAGAGTCTGTTTCAACCAGGAGGTACGATTGTAGATGTGCCCGGAATCAAAGTGGGACAAATGCAGGATTTGAAAGCCATGACAGGCTGTACCGTTGTAGTGTTGGAGGAGGGTTCGCCATGCGGCGTAGATGTGCGCGGATCGGCACCGGGGACAAGAGAGACGGATTTGCTGAATCCGATCAATATGGTAGAAAAGGTAAATGCGATCGTTTTGACAGGGGGGAGCGCATATGGCCTTGACTCAGCGAGCGGGGTCATGCGCTTTTTGGAGGAGCAAGGAATCGGCCATCCGGTAGGAGTCGGTGTTGTGCCGATTGTACCGGCAGCCGTGATCTTTGATCTGTCCTTTGGCAGAGCCAAGGTTCGTCCCGATCAGAAGATGGGGTACGAAGCCGCCAAAATCGCCAGCAAAAATCCCGTCAAGCAAGGAAATGCAGGGGCGGGGACAGGGGCAACAGTAGGCAAGCTGGCGGGCGGCAAGCGGGCGATGAAGGGAGGATTGGGCTCCGCATCAGTCCAGCTGCCAAACGGTCTGGTCGTAGGGGCAATTGTTGCAGTCAATGCAGTCGGACAGGTTCAGGACCCCGTCACAGGGGAAATCCTGGCGGGAGCGCGCGACGACCAGGGGCAGATCCGCGACGCCTTATCCTGGATGATCGAGCAGAGCGCGCCTCCTGTTCCAAGCGGCACCAACACGACGATTGCCGTCGTTGCCAGCAATGCCAACCTGAACAAGACGCAAGCCAACAAGGTGGCGCAGATGGCGCACAATGGCCTTGCGAAGTCTATCTTTCCCGTCCATACCATGAGTGACGGGGATACCATTTTTGCAGTAGCTACAGGTGGCGTGGACGCATCCGTTAACCTAGTTGGCACCTTGTCGGCAGAGGTTCTGGCGGCAGCTGTCGTCAATGCCATTAAAGCGGCGGAGGGAGCAGAGGGGCTGCCTGCCTATCGCGATCTGGCCTCCCGTTAAGCCTTGGGCTGGGATGGCTCTGTCACGTACGCGATATATCCAATGGCATCTGTGTCATCGGCGATTCGTGTTTCTTTCCCGAATTTTCGCAACGTCCAGAGAATGTATCCATCTCCGAATGCGCCGAGAATCATGATGATGCTCCACGAATACCAGAAAAGAGACTGAGCATAAAGAGCGACACAGTACGGAATAATCCCGAGCAGCAGACCGGGAAGAAGGACCGCGAGACGATAGTTGGAGATGGGCAGTGGTCGTAAGCAGCAGGCGTAGAAAATCATTTTTGTCCATACGACGCCAAAGCGGATATCGGACCAAGCTACTTTTCCACTCAGATAAAACCCAAGACCGTGCAAGATCTCGTGGATGACGATGCCCACGACGATCAAAACGATAAAGAACAGAAGGTCTGGCAGCGTAATGGAAAAATGAATTTCCCCTCCATACAAGAATATCGATATCACAAAGAACAGAATGGAAAAGACAGTTCCGTATACGTTTGCCTTCCAAGGCTGCAAGGTGACACGTTGCTCTTTTACATGTGTTTCCAAGAATGATACCCCTCCAGTCGATGTAAACGTGATGAAGCCCTTCCCTGACAGGAAGGGCTTTTTGCGCATGAATCAGTCTTCCGCTACAGCCAAGCATCCGGGAGAAGCTCACCGGAAGCTACAATTTTGGCGTTTCCTTCCATTTTTACTTCCTGAGCCAGCCCATCTGCAAGCTGATAGGAAATCTGCAAGATGCCGCCGCGAGTATGGACTCTCACAGGCGAACCCGCTTCTACCAGTCCCAGCATTCCGGCGATCACCGCCGCCGCTGTCGATCCGGAACCGCAGGCATAGGTCTCCGCTTCGACTCCACGTTCGTAGGTTCGGATCTGCAAGGTATGTCCGTCTAGGACCTCGACAAAATTCACGTTGGTCCCATGAGGAAAGTGACTTTTATCATAGCGAATCTGTCTGCCCCAGTCAATGATTTGCCGATCGGAAATCGCAGTGAGGCGGTCGACAAACCAGACTGTATGTGGGACCCCGACCCATCCGTAATGATAAAGTGCTGAGGGTCCATCTGCTGGATAGTGCTGGTTCAGCTTCAGCTCATCCAGCACTACATCGGGATAACTCACACTCACGAGTTGTGTTTCCGGGTGTATCTGTGCCTGGTAGAACCCTGCTAGGGTCTCGAACCACATCGTGTCCTTTGCTGCTCCGACGGCATGCGCGAAACGGGACAGGCATCTCGCCCCGTTGCCGCACATTTCTCCTTCACTGCCGTCCGCATTGAAATAACGCATCTTGAAATCCGCACGATCGGAGTGCTCCAGCATCATGAAGCCATCAGCACCCAACGAGATTCCTCGTGCGCACACGCGTTGGACAAACTGGGACACATCAAATCCGTCCATGATGCGCTGGCGATTGTCGACGACGATGAAATCATTGCCGCAGCCGTTCATTTTCATAAAAGGTATCTTGAGAGAAGTCACGCTTGATCTCCTTTACATGGAAGCTGTTTCTTCTTTGCCGAGTATCTTCTTTTTCATCCACTCTTTTCCGTCGACGATGCGTGCAACCATCATGCTAGCAACGGTATCTCCGGTAGCGTTGACCATGGTAGCAGGCGGATCGACGAGCGT
>DASQMM010000033.1:0-5192 GCA_035645495.1 Brevibacillus sp.
CACTTCCATGAGACGGCTGCTTTTGGCCGCGGTTCCTCCTTTGGAGTGGAAGCGGCCTGGCCGACCCACAGCGAAGATCCCAACCCACCTGGTGCGTTTTCCCTTTTTCCTCCCCTCCACAAGAGCTGGCAGACCACCATATAAAAGGCCGCGGGTTTTCTAGTCTTTGCACAAAAAAGGAGGGAGCTACACATGAGGTTTTTTCAGTCTTTTGACACTCTGCTCACGCCCGCGAATGGGTGGGCGATGTCAGCGGGAGCCACGATGGCTCCCGTTTTTTATTATCTGTACGGCAGTGAACGGCGCGATATTCTGATCGTCCTGCTTGTTATGATCGCACTGGATTGGATGACAGGAGTGTACGCCGCGAAAAAAGACCTGACCTACTCCTCGGAGTACGGGTTGAGCCGGATTCCTCGGACCTTGTTTTTGTTTGCTCTGCCGGCTGTCGCCAATCTGCTGGATCGGGTGGTGGGAACGCCGGGCTTTTTGTTCTTCGGCGTCACGTTCGGACTGATCTACCATACGTGGACCAGTCTGACAGCCAATGCCTTCCGCGCAGGATGGCCGCTGCCCAAGGCTGTAGTCAAGCTGGTGTCCTCGGAGATCCAGGCCAAGGCAGAGCGATCGACGAGGAAGGAGAAGGAATGATGCAGATCACGGACTGTTTTTTGACCAACCCAAACGCGCGTCCCGGGAAAACCATTCGCCCCAAAGGGGTGGTTATCCATTGGACGGCGAACAAATCGAGCGGTGCGAATGCCATGGCGAACCGGAATTACTTTAACAAGCCGACCACGATCGCAAGCGCACATTATATTGTGGATGACAGGCAGATCATTCGCTGTCTGCCTGAAAATGAGATGGCGTACCACGTCGGTGCAAAATCCTACAAGCAGGATGCGCTGAACAGGCTGAGCAGCTATCCAAACAATTGCACGATTGGCATCGAAATGTGCGTCAACGCGGATGGACGTTTTTCCGGGATGTACCGAAAAACGGTGGAGCTGGCCAGCCATATTCTGAAACAATACGGCTGGGGCGTGGACAAGCTGTGGCGGCATTTCGACGTAACGGGGAAAAACTGCCCGGCTTTTTTTGTCACCAATCAGGAAGCCCTCGCTTACCTCGGCGTGACAGCCGTCATGGCGTGGGAGAACTTTAAAAAAGATGTCCAGCGATTATTGACTGATGATCCGCATGCACGGGAAGATACGGTACACAGGTGCGCCATTCTGATCGAACTGCCCGCAACCGGTGCCCTCCATGAAGGGGTTGCGTATCTGCCGCTGCGGGCTGTGGCTGAAGGAGCAGGGGGGAGGGTAGAGTGGGACCCGTTGACCAAAGGCGTAAAAGTAAATGGCCGAGAAGTAACCGCGCACAACGTCAACGGCATCTCCTACACTCCTGCGCGTGAATTGGCAGAGGCGTTAGACCTGCAAGTAACCTGGGTTGCAGAGAGTAAGACCGTCATCCTGCATGGAAAGCGAAACTAATCTCTCCTCCATTCGTCTAACCCCTTGAAGGAGGGGAATCGTTTGAACGGAAAAATACTTCTCTGGATCTGCAGTCTGGCATGTATATGGCTCTTTGGCTGTTCATCACAAGAATATCCCCAAAGCGTTCCGCAGACATTGGTTCACCTGCAGGATGGGACTCCCCCTGAAGCCAGGGCGTACTTCGAACAAAAATTAGGCGAAGAAGTTGGCGGACTGCATGTTTTCCACCAGGGAGAGCATACCTATTTGCTGTTGGCTGAGCCCAATCGGATGATCAGTACCGTCCAGGAGTATCCGGACCATATTCGGGTAGAGACCATCTATTCGCCGTCTACGGTCGTAGGAGGCACTTACAGCGGAGGCAAAGAAATTCCCGGCGTGCTGTACGTTACAAAAATCCCCAAAACAGAGAAGGCCTACGGCGTATTTGCCCAGGAGTCGTGAGAAAACTGCTCATTTTCCTCATCATAAAATTGCAAGGAAAGAAATACGTTGGTAGTAATAGCCGGCGGAAAATCTGCAGATATGCTGATCTTCGGACAAGCAACGAAGCTATGACCTTTGTGAAATGGAGGGCAACCCCGCATGTCATTACCCAACATTCCCGACATTACGCCTCGCATCGATCTGAAGCGGGAGGAAGTCATTCACCTTTTGTTAACTTCGGTCGCAATGGATGAAATCAGCCTTTCGCAAATCCTGAATGCCGAGGGGGAAAACATGCAGCGCCTCTTGGAACGGGATCATGTGTCGTTGGAGGATATGATCCAGATGAACCGGAGTGTCGAGCGAATGCTGCGGACCATGGTCGGCAAACAAATTTTGCTGCAATTCAAGCTCGATCAGATCATGGAGCTGGACGGGAAACTCGGCGGGCAAGATGACACACAAGAGGAGTAGCCCTTTCCTTGCACGGGGTCTATCGGAAGCTCTGCGGCGGGCGGCAGACTTCGGGAGAAAAGAAGGAACATCAGGGGCGGCAAGCATCGGTCTCTTGGAATCCTCGGTTGCTTTGGAAAAGTCTGCTGCAACCCTCATGACGACGCAAACACTCTATCTCGCCTCGTGGCTGCATACTCCCCAACCGACCGAAATCTTCTCTCTCCCCCGTTTTATTCGCTGGCTGGATTCTTATCGAGCGTGGCTGGAAGCTGCTCTCGCCTACCAATCTGCGACGTATCGTCGCTGGCAATGCATCTTGACGCATGAAGATCTCCGCCGGAATGCTCGTACCACACATTTTTCCCCGGAATGCCTGGCAAGGGAGCAGGCGAATGCCACAGCTTCCGCCTTTGGGCTTCTTGCGTCCACCTATTCCTTTTTCAGCTTCTGGTTGGTTCGCCTGAATACAGAAAAAGCGATGGCAGCAGATATCGAACGATTGGAACATCTGCTCCTGGTGTGCCTGCAGCAGGGGGAAGAACTGCTGCGCCTGCTGTCGCGAAAGAGGGAGGAATGGAGTGGTGAAGAGAAGAGAAAGGTTCTTGCCTCTGACGATTTGCAGCAAAAACAGCGCGCATTTCGCAAGGCACTGGGAGAATGGGGTGCCGTTTGGAGATCGCAACCTCTTTTTTCAGTGGAAGGCTCCAGGCGGATGAACATCGTGATTCGGAGGTTGGCGGAATACGGCCAGGACTCGAGAATGACAAATCCCCCAATCCAGACAGCTCCCCCTGCAAAAAGGCCTTGGCTTCATAATGAAGTCGTGCCGGGGAGCAAAAAGAAGGAATCCGATCATCGTCGTTGAGTATCGTGGAGAAGACATGTGCATAGAGAGGAGGGGAGAGATGTGTCTATTCCCGGTATTCCGAATATCGATCCCAAAATAACGATTACCCGGGACGATGCCGTCAATTTGCTTCTGTCCGCGATGGCAATGGAGCAGCTAAGCCTGACACAGATCCTGGCGGTCGAAGGGGATAAGATCAAATATGCCTTGGGAACGCTGCCGGGCGCAGGATATGAGTCTGACGTTACCATGGATGAATTGATGACGATCGACACGAGCGTGAAGGAGACGCTGAATACGGCAATTCGTCTGGAAATGCTGCTGCAATCCAGGCTGGAGACGTTGCTGCAGTTGCCTGAACGATCTGAGGAGCGGGATCCGGTTAAGTACACGGAGCGAGGTCCGGTCAATTTATTTCCTGGATTGGTGGAGACTAGACCTTGCGAAGATGACGAGGAAGAGGATATTCAGGCAGTCAAGTCGGACTTCGGAGCAAGCGAACTGGAACCAGTCATGGCGATAAATGGATTTGGGGCCAATACCAGAGGTGCGATTTTGCGCGTAGTAAAAGAGGGAATTCCGATCCCGCTGTCTGACAATCAGGTGCTGCAAGGGATCTTTACCGATGAAGAGCATACCGCCTTTACCGTTCCGGCTGACGGAAACTACCTGATCACCTATGTGATTCAGTTTACAGAACCTCTGCCCATCCATGCCCGAATCATGATCAATGAAGAGCCCTATCTTCCGACGGTTATCGCTTCCAATGGGGAGCAGTCCTCCTTCACCAATACAGTTCTGGCTCCATTGGCAGCAGGAGACGCGATTGCCTTGCAAGTGTATGGATTCGATGGTGAAGCTGTGCTCCAGACCGGAGCGGGCGCTACCTTGACGATCGTGAAACTATAGCCAAGAAGAGAAGGCAACATGGATGCCTTCTTTTTTTGTCGCGTTGTCCTGTTGTGGTTCAGCAGATAATGTATAATAATGGAGAAAATATAACCTTATTACATACGGGGTGAAAGCGGTTGTTCATGGATCCATTGACAGCGTTTCTTGAGGCACAGGAAGCAAAGATCGTGGAACAGTTCAAAAACCAGATCGTCAAATCTGAAGACGACCAATTCAAAGACCGGATTCACTTAAATGGACAAGCTATGTATCGTATGGTAATTGGGTATTTTCGCGGGACCGTAACAGAGGAGGACATTCAAGCGCTCGCCTATCGGGTGGCTTGTGAACGCAATCAGTCACAAATCAACATCGGAGACTTTGTACATAACGTCTGCATGGGCCGCAGGCTGATCCTCGACTCTTTGCAGGAGGGTGGCGTACCGGCTGCTGTCCTGTTACCCGTCGTCATGAAAATTAACGAATGTTTCGACATCTTTCTGGTCCACGCTGTGTCCAAATACACGGAATTGAAGGACAGAGACCTGGATAAAAAGCAGATGTTCATCGAACGGTCTCACAAAGATCGAATGACCATTCTAGGACAAATGGCATCCAGCTTTGTACACGAATTTCGCAATCCTCTGACATCTGTCATCGGCTTTTCCAAACTGCTCAAAGAAGATCATCCTGATCTGCCTTATCTCGACATTATTGAAAATGAATTATACCAGCTCAATTATCGGGTTTCCCAATTTTTGCTCGTCTCCAAAAAAGGCTCGGCCGCAGTATCCAGGCGGATAGAGACGTTCAATGTGGCACAGCTGATTGAAGATATATTGGCCTTTTTATATCCAACGATTGTCGATGTCAACGTGCAGACTGCGTGTACCATCGATCCTTCCTTTTCCTTGACGGGCAACAGAGATGAGATCAAACAGGTTTTGATCAACATCATATCCAATGCCTTGGATGCCTTGCAGCGAGTTTCCGGAGAGCGCCTGATCCATATCGAAGGCTTTCAAAACGAGCAAAAAGCCAGCATCTCGATCGCGAACAATGGCGCCCCGATC
>DASQMM010000034.1:0-2081 GCA_035645495.1 Brevibacillus sp.
TCCTCTTTAGGCGTGACAGGGGCCCGTTCAGAGCTGCGCGGAGACCTGAACGACTTTTTGGCTCGTGTCAAAGAAAGCACGAATGCACCTACCGCGGTCGGTTTTGGCATCTCGACACCGGAACAGGTCCGCACACTTGCGCCCCATGCAGATGCGGTGATCGTGGGGAGTGCGATTGTACGGGAAATCGAGCGGTATGAATCAGAATTGAAAGACCCTGCTACAACAGGAGAGGCTGTCGGAAAAATAAAAAACTTTGTACATCAGCTGACGAGTGCGCTACAATAATGTGAAAAAGAATGCAGGAGTGAGACGTGCATGCAACCCAAGCAACGAATCCTCAATGCCCCGGTCTACCAACCTGGGAAACCGATTGAAGATGTAAAACGCGAGTATGGTTTGACGGAAGTGATAAAGCTCGCTTCCAATGAAAATCCGTATGGCTGTTCCCCGAAAGCCAAAGAAGCGATTGTCGCGCAACTGGACAACCTGGCGATTTACCCGGACGGCGCCAGCTTGCAATTGCGTTGGGACTTGTCTGAATTCCTCGGCGTAAAGCCTGAGCAACTGATCTTTGGCAACGGTTCGGACGAAAATCTTCTCATGATTGCTCGCGCCTTCCTCAGCGAGGGTACGAATACAGTGATGGCAAAGCCTACTTTTTCCCAATATCGTTCCAATGCCATTATCGAAGGAGCGGAGCTGATCGAGGTTCCGCTAAAAGACGGTGTGCACGATCTGGAAGCCATGGCTGCTGCTGTCAATGAGCAGACACGCGTGGTCTGGGTATGCAACCCAAACAATCCTTCCGGCACTATTGTCACGACGGCAGAGCTGGAAGCCTTTTTGAAAAAGGTTCCGAAAGAAGTCTTGGTCGTTCTGGACGAAGCTTATTACGAGTACGTGGTGGACCCGGAATATCCACAGACTGTTCCGATGCTTGCCGACTATCCCAACCTGATCATCTTGCGCACCTTTTCCAAAATCTACGGGCTGGCAACCATGCGTGTAGGCTACGGCATCGCATCAGAAGAAATCGTCTCGGCGCTGGAACATGTGCGTGAGCCTTTCAACACGGGAACTCTGGGACAGGCAGCTGCCCGTGCAGCCTTGCATGACCAGGAATTCGTGGTTTCCTGCCGGGAGAAAAACAGAGCAGGCATGAAACAGTTGACGGATCGCTTCGACGAGTGGGGATTGCAATACTACCCTTCACAGACAAATTTTATCCTTGTCAACTTGAACCAGGATTCCAATGAGGTCTTTAAAAAACTGCTGAGTCATGGTATTATCGTTCGATCCGGTAGTGCACTGGGGCATCCAGGCTATCAGCGAATCACGATTGGGACTGCGGAGCAGAATGAAAAACTGCTGCGCGCCCTCGAAGAGGTCGTAAAAGGTGCCTAAATTCATGCTTGAGATGCCGGGACTTTCCCGGCATTTTTCGCTACACGCGCAAAGGAAGGATCGAAACTGGAGATGAAGAGAACAACCATAGCTGTGATCGGCGTCGGATTAATCGGCGGGTCGATCGCTTTATCCTTAAAAAGAGATCCTGATATTCGGATCGTCGGCTTCGACGTTCGTCAGGATTTTTTGGATAAAGCCTTGAATACAGGAGCCATCCATGCGGGAACGACCGATTTGCAGACAGCAGTAAGAGAAGCAAACGTCATTTTCCTAGCAGCTCCTGTGGAACAGATTTACGCGATTCTCGAATCGCTTCGCAATCTGGATTTGCAGCCCGGCGTAATTGTCACGGACGCTGGCAGCATCAAAACAGGCATTGTAAACCATGCGATTCGCGTCATTCCCGACCATGTTACCTTTATCGGCGGCCATCCGATGGCAGGCTCTCATAAATCAGGAGTCGAGGCAGCCTCCGATCGTTTGTTTGAAAATGCCTATTACGTACTTACGCCTGCTCCGGGTACTCCTGAAGACAAGGTGGAGTATTTGAGCGAGCTGCTTCAGTTGACACGTGCCAAGATTGTGCGCATGGACGCTGACACGCATGACCAAGTCGTGGGAGCAGTCAGCCATTTTCCGCATATCCTGGCTTCTGCACTGGTGAATCTGGT
>DASQMM010000035.1:0-11919 GCA_035645495.1 Brevibacillus sp.
GCTTGCGAGATCGAGTCGCTGTTGTTCGTCATAAGTGCAATCAGGTCGCGGAAGATCGTCGAATACAGCTTGTCGACAACGTCATCACGGGCCGCAATTTTTTCAGCCTCTTCCTTGTCACGGGCGATGTAGGCGTTCAGGGAGTCGCGGACCATCTGCTTGACATGATCCCCCATCAAGGGAATATCGATCAAGGGCTTAATGTACTCCTCATTTTTCAGACGGCGTGTGGTCTTGGCGATCGATACCGCGTGGTCGCCCATCCGCTCCAGATCCGTTACCAGCTTGAGCATCGTCCCCAGACGGCGCAAATCATGACCGACCGGCTGCTGCAAAGCAATCAATTGGAAGCAGCCGCCCTCAATCTCATGTTCAAGCTCGTTGATCAGCCGATCATTGGCTACCACTTCATCCGCCAGGGTACTATCTCTTTCTACCAGGCTCTTAATGGATTTGTGTATGGCTTCTTCTACCAGTGTCCCCATCGTCATCAACTTGCGATGCAGTACATCAAGTTGTTCTTCAAAGGCATGACGCGTCATGCGGTTTCCCCCTCCAAAACGGATCTCATTACCACTGTATATGGCAATTGTCTAGCCAGCATGAAGGGATTGTGTTCTTTACGTAAATTTTTTAACACCTGGCATAAGAATGGTAAATGTCGTCCCTTTTCCTTCTACGCTGTCGACAAAAATCTGTCCGTTCAAATTGTCAATCAGGTGCTTGACGATGGCCAGACCCAGACCCGTTCCTCCCGAATCCCGGCTTCGCGCTTTGTCCACACGATAGAAGCGCTCGAAAATACGCGTAATATCCTTCTCCGGTATGCCGATTCCCGTATCGATCACTTGCAATTTCAGCTGTTGCTTCGTGACCTCGGTTTTGATCGTAATCCTGCCGTTCTCTGGCGTGTAGGCAACAGCATTGGTCAGCAGATTGAGGATGATCTGCTGGAGGCAGTCTTTATCGGTCATCATCCAGATCTCGGGCGTTTCGTCCGGACACGTAATAGTTAAATTCTTGCGTGCCGCAGATTCCTGGACGATGGTCACAGCCGAAGAGATCACCTCCTGGACATGAACACTCTCCATTTGTAAAGGAATCCGCTTTTGCTCGATTTTGGACAGATCGAGAATGTCACGAATCATCCGGTACAGCCGTTCACTTTCATCGGAAATGATCTGTAAAAAGTTGCGGCAGGTTTCCTCATCCTGCATTGCCCCGTCCAGAAGCGTTTCCGTAAAGCCCTTGATCGAGGTAATCGGTGTGCGCAACTCGTGGGAGACGTTGGCGACGAAGTCACTGCGCATCTTCTCCAGACGGCGGATCTCCGTGATGTCGTGCAACACGACCACGACCCCTTTGGACTCCCCCTTGAAGTTGATATACGGAGCAAAGTTTACGTCAAGGATGCGCTCATTCGGATAGTAGATGTGCACCTCTTGACGAAACTTTTCTTTTTTGTCCAGGCAACGGTCGATGTACTGGCTGAGCCCGAAGCTCTTGCCTGCCTCGATGTGCAGCTTGCCCACAACATCATGCCCGGGAGTACCCAGCATTTTCTCTACGGCTGGATTGACGAGCATGATCCGGCGATGCTCCGAGATGAAAATGACCCCGCTCGTCATGTTGTTCAGCACCCCAGACAGGCGTTGCTGATTTTCGGAGATCTCGTACATTTGCTGCTCCAGGCTGGAAGCCATGAAGTTGATCGCTCCCGCCAACTGGCCGATCTCGTCCTTGGCTTTGATGCGCACTCTGCTTTCAAACTGGCGCTGTGTGATGTTCCTGGCTACCCGGGTGATCTCCTCAATCGGCCGAATAATCGAAAAGGAGATGCGGGAAACAACCAGCGAGCCGATGATGAGCGTCACCAGCAGCCCCGTAAACAGGCTGTACCACATGTTGTGCACGGTATCCGTGATATCCCGGATGGACATCGCGGATCGCACCGCTCCGATGGTTTGTTCACCTTGCTGCACGGGAACTGCTACGTAAATCATTTCTTCTTCGAGCGTCTCGCTGTAGCGGCGTGAGATACCCGTCTGCCCCTCCAAAGCCGATTGGAACTCCGGGCGGTCCAGATGATTCTCCATTTTTTGAAACCGGGAGTAGTTGTCATAAAGAACGCTGCCATCCCGATTGATGACAGTGACCCGTACTTCTTCCGCAGGTGCGATTTGCTCCACCTGCTCGGCCAGATTTCCCTCATGAGAAAATACTTCGGGAAAACGCACCACCTGTGCGACCAGCCTCGACTCCCGTAACAGGAGCTGGTGCAGGGACTGGAGATAGGCATTCTCCAAGACCTTGGCAAAATAGACGCCCATCAACAGCAAAACCAACGAAATCAAGCCAAGGATCGTCAAGGTGAGTTTGATGCGAAAGCGAGTCAATGTCCGGCCTCCCGTTTACCCTTCCAATTTATAGCCAAGCCCGCGTACGGTTTTGATATAGCGTGGGTTTTTCGTATCGTCTTCCAGCTTTTCCCGAAGATGGCTCACGTGGACGTCCACAATTCGCGAATCGCCGATAAAATCGTAATTCCAGACAGCATTGAGCAGCTGGTCGCGAGTCAAGACCCGCCCTTGGTGATTGGCCAGGTAAAGCAGCAGCTCGAATTCCTTGGGTGTCAGCTCTACTTTTGTGTCTTGGCGGTACACTTCATACTTCTCGGGATAGATGCGGATCTCTCCCATCGCGATCACCAGATGCTCCGGTGATGCAGCCACTTCAGGTGTCACCTGGATCCGGCGCAAGATCGCCTTCACGCGGGCGATTACCTCACGCGGGCTGAATGGCTTCGTCAGGTAGTCATCCGCTCCCAGCTCCAAGCCGATTATTTTATCCAATTCGTCATCTTTGGCCGTCAGCATGAGAATCGGCGTGAGAATTTTCTCTTGTCGCAGTGTCTTGCATACATCCATTCCGTCCATCTTTGGCAGCATCAGATCGAGAATGATAAAATCCGGCTGTTCACTTTTCACCATGTCCAGCGCTTGCATTCCATCAAAAGCAGTCACCACTTCGTATCCTGATTTTTCCAAATTGAATTGTAACAGCTTCACAATGGACACTTCGTCATCCACGACCAAGATTTTTGTCATTTTCGTATTTTCCCCCTAGAATGCCAATGTTTCCTCTCCAGTCTGCCAATTGGGGGGGAGGAAGACAAGTAATTTTTTTGTAAAGATGTAAAAAGGACGTCCCTCATAATGAAGGACGTCCTTAGGTTTGGTACTTTCGCTTATTTCAATACAGCAATGACGTTGCGTACAGAATCAGCAGATTTATCGAGGGCTGCTTTTTCTTCTGCAGTCAGTTCCAGTTCGAAGATTTTCTCGATACCATTCCCGCCGAGCAGGGTTGGTACCCCCATGTAAAGGTCTTGGTAGCCGTACTCGCCTTGCAAGAGAGCGATGGATGGCAGAATGCGCTTTTTGTCTTTTAGGATCGCTTCAGCCATTTGTACCAGGGAAGCTGCCGGCGCATAGTAAGCAGAGCCGTTGCCCAGCAGACCCACAATCTCGCCTCCGCCTTTGCGGGTACGCTCTACGATGGCATCCAGACGTTCTTTCGGGATCAGTTTTTCCAATGGAATACCGCCAGCATAGGAGTAGCGCACCAATGGAACCATGTCATCCCCGTGTCCACCTAATACGAAACCTGTTACGTCTTCTACGGATACGTTCAGCTCCATCGCCACAAAGGTGCGGAAGCGAGCTGTATCAAGAACGCCGGATTGACCGATTACGCGTTCTTTCGGGAAGCCGGAGGTTTGGTAGAAGGTGTACGTCATCGCATCAACAGGGTTTGAGAGTACGATTACGATGGAGTTCGGCGCATGCGTTTTTACTTGCTCCGCAACAGAGCGCATGATGCCAGCGTTGGTGTTGACCAGATCGTCGCGGGACATGCCAGGCTTGCGGGCGATACCTGCGGTGATGATCACCAGGTCTGCATCCTTGATCTCTGCGTAGTCCGATGTACCTGTAATCTTGGCATCAAAGCCCAGTACAGGCGAGGACTCCATCATATCGAGGGCTTTCCCTTTCGTTGGGTTCTCCAATTGTGGGATGTCAACCAGTACGACGTCACCCAGTTCTTTTTGACCCAGGATGAAAGCAGTTGTTGCTCCTGTAAAACCACTACCGATAACTGCGATCTTTTTGCGCTGGAATGCCATTTTCAATCCCCTCCAGATTGGTTGAGTATCGAACCGTTATGTTTGAAACGGATCTTACATGTTGTTGATCAGAGCATCCGCGAACTCAGAGCATTTCAACTCGGTTGCGCCTTCCATCAGACGTGCGAAATCGTAAGTAACGGTTTTCGCGGAAATGGTTTTTTCCATGGAGTTTATGATCAAATCAGCCGCTTCGTTCCAACCCAGGTGACGCAGCATCATTTCTCCGGACAGAATCACGGAGGATGGGTTTACTTTGTCCAGGCCTGCGTATTTTGGAGCAGTACCATGTGTTGCTTCGAAAATCGCGTGACCTGTCAGGTAGTTGATGTTGGCACCTGGAGCGATACCGATACCGCCTACTTGGGCAGCCAGTGCGTCAGATACGTAGTCGCCGTTCAGGTTGAGGGTTGCAACGACATCGTATTCAGCCGGACGAGTCAGGATTTGTTGCAGGAACGCGTCAGCAATCACGTCTTTTACGATGATTTTGCCTGCTGCTTCTGCTTCTTTTTGGGCTTTGTCAGCGTCGCCGCCTTCAGCCTTGATACGATCGTATTGTGCCCAAGTAAATACTTTGTCGCCGAATTCAGCTTCAGCCACTGCATAGCCCCAGCTTTTGAACGCACCCTCGGTAAATTTCATGATGTTGCCCTTGTGTACCAGGGTAACGGATTTGCGGTTGTTGTCGATCGCGTAGTTGATCGCCGCGCGAACCAGACGCTCTGTACCGTCTTTGGAAACAGGCTTGATCCCGATACCGGATGTTTCAGGGAAGCGGATTTTCTTTACGCCCATTTCGTTTTGCAGGAAGTCGATCACTTTTTTCACTTCTGGAGTGCCTTCTGCCCACTCTACACCTGCGTAGATGTCTTCTGTGTTCTCACGGAAGATGACCATGTCAGTCAGTTCTGGGTGTTTTACAGGGGATGGCACGCCATCGAAGTATTGAACAGGACGTACGCAAGCATACAGGTCCAGCTCTTGGCGCAACGCTACGTTGATGGAGCGGATCCCGCCGCCAACAGGTGTAGTCAGAGGGCCTTTGATCGCAATCAGGTATTCACGAACGGCAGTCAGTGTATCTTCTGGCAGCCACTCTTGGTATTGGTTAAAGGATTTTTCGCCGGCAAATACTTCGAACCAAGCGATTTTTTTCTCGCCTTTGTACGCTTTTTCTACAGCCGCATCGAGAACGCGAACAGACGCTTTCCAGATGTCAGGACCAGTACCGTCACCCTCGATAAAAGGAATGATCGGATTGTTTGGAACTACCAATTTCCCGTTGTCTACGGTAATTTTTTCACCAGCAGTTGGTTGAGACAGGTTTTTAAACAAGTTAATCCCTCCAATGGTAAGTATAAATGGAAATATTTCCAGACGTAGGAGAACTACCACTTTTATGTGGTAGTTCTCAAGCTTTCGCCATCAGGTGCAAAGGCAAGCTGTACACCTGTCACCACGCTCGGAATAGCATCAATTAGCGTTGGTCGATTGGCACGTAATGCTGGTTGACCGGACCGATGTAGTCCGCACGTGGACGGATCAGGCGATTATTTTCATACTGCTCCATGATGTGCGCAGTCCAACCAGACATACGGCTGATCGCGAAAATAGGTGTAAACAGATCGATTTCCAGTCCCAGGGAAATGTAGACGGATGCGGAGTAGAAATCAACGTTTGGTTTCAAGCCTTTTTCACCTGTCACCATATCATCGATTTTTACGGACATCTCGTACAGTTCAGGACGGCCGATTTGTGCAGTCAGTGCTTTGGACATTTGTTTCAGCCATTTTGCACGTGGGTCGCCATCTTTGTAGACGCGGTGACCGAAGCCCATGATTTTTTCTTTGTTGTCCAGTTTGTTGCGTACATAGCCTTCTACTTTGTCCATAGAACCGATTTCAGTCAGCATAGCAGCAACCGCTTCGTTGGCTCCTCCGTGCAGAGGGCCTTTCAGCGTGCCGATGGCAGATACGATGCCGGAGTAGAAATCTGTCAGCGTGGCAACGGTTACACGGGCAGCGAAGGTAGATGCGTTGAACTCATGGTCTGCATGCAGGATCAAAGCTACGTTGAACGCCTTGACGGCTGTCTCGGTAGGCTCTTCCCCATTGAGCATGTAGAGGAAATTCTCAGCGATGGTGTAATTCGTTTTTGGTGCGACTGGTTCCAGACCTTTGCGCAGACGAGCGAATGCCGCGATCAGAGTCGGCGTTTGCGCCATCAGGCGAATCGCCTTGCGATAGTTGGCTTCAGGAGTCATATCTTGCGCTTCTTGGTCGTAGAGAGCTAGCGAAGAGACAGCTGTGCGCAATGCAGCCATCGGGTGAACGCCTTTTGGATAGTTGCGGATGCTGTCCAGAACTTCCGCAGGTACAGCCGCGTTTTCACCCAATTGCTTTTTCAACGTTTCCAGCTGATCACGCTTCGGTAGCGCTCCATGCCAGAGTAGGTAGACAACCTCTTCAAAAGTTGCGTGCTCCGCCAGTTCGTCGATGTTGATCCCGCCGTAGCAGAGAACGCCATCGATGATGGAACAGATAGAAGATTGTGCGGCAACGACGCCTTCCAGTCCACGGGTAGCTGTCATAGAATTCCCTCTCCTTTTCCACTCGAGTAGTTGATCTCTTCAGGCCTCGCTTGTCCCGATGACCGGTAAAACAGCCTGAAACAGTTCTATGAAATTGTAAGCAGCGGTTTCTTTCACCCACCACTCTTGTCTGGGAATGTATTCCACGCAAATCCTTGCCTCTCGATGTGTGTCTGCTGGCAAGGGAAAAGATGACCAGATGGCAACGTTCCACTTTCGCATGGCGGGGTAAAGAATCCACCTTAATTCGACCCAATTATAAAAGATTATTGCGATTTTGTGAATAAGGTAAGCGAAAAAATGTTTCAAAGGATGAAACTTGGTTTTGTTTTTCTACGTATCTTGCTCGGCCTATCAGCATGTTGCATAATAGAAAGACGTACATACTTTACAACATTTCGGTCAGAGAGGAGAGCTCATTTGAATCGGGAAAACTGGGTGGAACGCCTGTTTCAGATCATTCGTTTCTTATGGGTTTGCTTACTTGTCTATGCAACGTATTGGATTATTACGTTCGGAACACCCTTACTTTACCCATTTCTCATTGCCTTAATCATTGCCCTCCTGGTTAATCGGCCCGTTACCTTTATGAGTACCAAGTTTCGCTTTCCCCGGTGGCTGTCCGTTCTTCTCGCCTTGCTGGTCCTGGTGCTGCTGGTGGCGGGGGTAGCGACGATCATCATCACGCAGACGGTCTCCGAGATCAATGATCTGTCAAAAATGTTGCCCGGCTTCGCAACAGAGTTGGGAACCTATTTGCAACGCACGATTTCGCAAGACTTTCTGATGGGATTGTTCGATCAGATTCAGTGGATGTACGCCCATTTAGACCCGGAATCCAAGGATAAGATCGACAGTACTGTTCAGAGCGGCATTACATCCATCACCCAAACCGGGCAGGATCTGATCATTCGCTTCCTCAACGGTCTGAAAAACTTCTTGCTCTCGCTGCCCAATATGGCGACAGTGTCTGTCATCTCCCTGATCGGCGCCTTCTTTATCTCCAAAGACTTCTATCTTTGGAAGATACGTTTTCGCCGGTTGCTGCCCAATGGCGTAAACAGCCGTGTCGATCAGGTCTTAAACGATCTGAAGGGTGCCTTGGTCGGGTTTATCAAAGCTCAGCTAACCTTGATCTCTCTCACGGCAGCTATCGTCATTATCGGTCTGTTGGTCTTGGGCGTAGACTACGCGATTACCATCGGCTTGCTCACAGGGCTGGTTGACCTCTTGCCATACCTGGGGACCGGTACTGTTTTTATCCCGTGGATCATCTACCTGTTCTTCAAGGGTAATTACAGTCTCGTCATCGGATTGTCGATTTTGTACGGGGTCGTCCTTATCTTCCGTCAAGTGATCGAGCCAAAGGTCGTCGCAGAAAACGTCGGTCTCGACCCTCTCTTGACGCTTGTCGCACTGTTCGTCGGGCTGCAGTTGTTCGGATTCCTGGGATTGATCATCGGACCCGTCGCGCTGGTGCTGATCAATGCTTTGATCAAAGCAGATGTTTTTTCAGATGTATGGCAGTACATCAAGATAGGCCGTTTTATGTAGAAAAACCGTTGGCCCAACGCTTGATTCCAGGCGAAGGCCAACGGTTTTTTCCTTTATTATCGGCGAAAGAAAAGCTGGATGCGGCCAGAGGATACCAATCTCCACAGCCACAGCTTCAACAGATGGCGAATGATCATACGCGTATACGGGATCAGCAGAATCAGTCCGATGGCGTCGCTGAAAAAGCCCGGTGTCATCAGCAGAATTCCGCCGATGAGGACAAGGACCCCGTCGATCAGTGTTTCCGTCGGCATTTGACCACGGGAAAGCTGAAGCTGTATGAGCCGAAATACCTGCAATCCCTGCTGTTTGGCAAGCCACGCCCCGACCACTCCTGTCAAAATGACAAGCGCTACGGTTGTCCAGCCCCCGATTACTTTCCCTACTGCAATCAATCCCCATAATTCAATAGCGGGTACCACGATGAACAGGACGATGAGGATGCGAAACATCATCGACATCCCCTCCTTTTCCTTAGAGTTGCTCTCCCTTATGCTGAGCTTCCAGCCAAGCGTACACCTCTGGCTCGGTTTTGGAGAGTCGGATCGGTCTCAAGTCGGTCGTAGTGAAGACATGCATGGTTTTGCCTGTGACCAGCAATTCTTCGTCTGGCAACCGAACGATTTCATAAGCAAATGTAAGCCGCAGCGGGCTGATCAGTTCTACATGTGTTCGAATCTCGACAACATCATCGTACTTGGCGGGTTTTTTATAGGCAATGCTGGCATCCGTCAATGGCAGCAACACGCCTTTCTCTTCAAGCTGCCGATAGCTAAGTCCTGCAGCTCGAATCAATTCGGTGCGCCCTACTTCAAACCAGTTCAGGTAGTTGGTATGGTAGACGACACTCATCTGATCAGTCTCTCCGTAGCGAACACGCAACGAATGGGTATGGATGATTGGACTCATCTGATTCGCCCCTTTCTCTCTATATCTTCATTTTACCATAGCGTCCTATTCTCAATCACCCGTGTCCTTTTAATTGGAGGTCCACCGGCTGTAGTGGAGGGGAGGAAAATGTGGAAAACACTCCAGGCGGGTTGGGATCTTTGCTGGGGGCAGCACTGGCCGGCTACACTCCAAAGGCGGAACCGCGTCCAAAAGCAGCCGATTCGAAGAAGCGGTATCAGGGTTGGACGCTTAATGCGTGTTCCGCCTTTTCCGTTGCGCCTCGGTCAAGATCCCAAATGCCTTGCGCTTATTTCCTCATTTTCCTCATCCAGCTTTCCCTGGTCCTCCTGCTTTTCTTTTGGGCTTCAGTGGTGTTTCCCCCGGGATCGCTGTGGAGCGGACCGTTTCACATCCTCGCAGGACGCAGACCGGAGCGTAGATCGGAAAGATGCTTCTCCCCACTACAGCTACATTCCGGGCACACATAAACCCAGTACCTAATGGCACTGGGTTTATGGTCACACCTTGCTATTTATTAACGAATCGGGCAAGCTCCGCCTTCGCAGGATTCTGCCGTGGACAGGTCAGCCTCTCCGCCGTTTTCGTACTGTTGCAGGATCGCAGGATCGAAAGGCTTCATGGAAGCTTTCAACTGCTCGTACTGCTCCTTCGTGCATTCCTCGTACGGAGCGAGCTGATAATTTCCGCCGTCCAGTTGCAGGAAGGAAACTCCTACAAATTGATCCCAGTTGGCGTATACGATTTCCTCGACTTCGCCCCATTCTTCGTTGCGCACGGTAATGGTGTTCGAAGAGTTGTGCTCCGTATACTCCTGTTGGAAGCGGAAATAGGTATCAAACTGGCGTTTTGCGCTAACCTCGTTTTTGGTTTCTTTGGCTCCGGACGCGACCGGGAAGTCGATCACCAGCGTTCTCGCATTGGCCATCCGCTCCTCGTAGGTGTCACCTGGAGTCCCGACCTCTGGGTTAATCGTCCAGCCCAGAGCTTGGACCGCTTTAGCCAACGGATCCTGCGCATTGATGCGAATGCGGCGGATGTAGTATGGCGAATGGGACCAGTGCAGTCCGCTGGATACCCCTCCGGCTACCTGGGAAAGCGTCCCTTCCGGCTTCACAGTCGTTACCAGCAGCGGAGAATTGACGCGCAGCTCATACGCATAGCGGTCTGCTTCGTCGCGAGCCGCATCGCCCAGCAGGCGCAAAAGCTCCAGCTCCTGTGCTTCGGAATAACCCAATGTTGCGAGGGCATCCTTCACACCGGTCAATGAAGTGCCAAGCAGACGGTCGCGCTGCTGCACCGTATCCCAGTGCGGCAATTCCAGCGTCACCAGCGTCATCCGCAAACCGGCACGCGCGGATTTGCGCTGTGCTTCAAGCAAGCCGTCCAGATCCAGGTAATGAGAGCCGTCCGGGCTTTTCTTGACGAATTCCACCAGGTTGACGGTCGTCAGGTTGCAGACGCCGTAAGAGTCGAGCAGAATCTCTGCGCAAGGATTCAAGCCTTCCGCATTAGGGCGGCGGCGGTTGGCCTCTTCGAGATTGATGAAACCAGGCTCGCCCTCCAATTGCATGAGAGTAAACACCAGATGCAGGAACTCTCTTGTCGGCTGCTTCATGAAAGCGATGGAGTTATTGGACATGCGGCGGTGGTCCAGACCGAAACGGCCATCGCCTACCTTTTGAATGCTGTCAAACCAGACTGGCTTGTTTTCTCCCAGCAACTCTCCTACGCGACGGTGATGAGCGATCTGCTCGTCCGTCCAGAAGCCGTTGATTCCGTATTTCGCCATCATGCACTCATAGTCGTCATGGTCAAACAGGAAGATTTCCGCCGTCCGGCGAACACCGCCGACTACGACGTTGGCTCCGATCAGGTTGCCGATGTCCAGGATATGTATCGGACGGACTTTGCCATACCCCTTCTCGTCGCATGCGATCGGGGCCAGATGCGGATCGATCTGGTTTTTGAGCACTTTGTCGATGCCTTCAAACATCTCGCGCAGCGGTTCATGTCCGCTCGCAGTGCCGCCGAAGCGCATCAAACGCTCTCCTTTTGGACGCACGCTATTATAGGAAATCTTTACGGTATGGATGTGCTCGTACTGTTTCTCGGTCAGGATTTGCAAATACAGGCGCAGTGATTCTACCCAGCCTTCCTTGCTGTCTCCTACGTAAATCTTGGCAAAGCCGTTGTCCAGGACATTCAGCTCGGAGCGCTCCAAGCGTTGATGCTTCGGCAAAGGCTTGTACTCAGAAGAAAGCAGGGTGACATTGGTGCGGATCGGGTCAAGTCCCCGAGCCATTTCCTTGGTGCATTTAAAGCCAACGCCTGTTCCCACCAACAGCAAATAAAACAGGTCTCCGAGGTCATCCCAGGATTTGATGTTTAAAAATGAGCAGTTGAAGTTCGCCAACGGATACAGATCGGCGACGCCATTCTCCGCTCCGCCTACCCACAGTGTGCGGCCAGACAGAAACTGGCGCAGATTGAACATGTTGTCGAACAGTCCTTCTGCTTCTTCCTCCAGCTTGCGAATATCTGGATACAATCCGATCTTCTTCAGATGTTGATAAGCAAGCTTGATATTGTAATCCACCGAACGACGACATGTTTCCTTCCAAGTCTCTCTTCTGCCCTTTTCCGGAATAAAGCGAGAATAAGTGCGGTAGTAAAC
>DASQMM010000036.1:0-2665 GCA_035645495.1 Brevibacillus sp.
ACAGAAAATGAGAGAGAGTGTTGTCAACTATGGGATTGCCAGTGGTAGCCATTGTGGGGAGACCCAACGTGGGCAAGTCCACGATTTTTAACCGATTGATCGGAGAGCGCATCGCCATCGTGGAGGACAAGCCGGGAGTAACCCGTGACCGTTTGTATGGAAAAGGAGAGTGGCTGACCCACACCTTCCATGTCATTGACACCGGCGGTATTGAATTTGGCGAGACCGACGAAATTCTCACGCAAATGCGTTATCAGGCAGAACTGGCGATTGATGAAGCGACTGTCATTATCATGATCACAGATGGTCGAACAGGTGTGACAGATGCCGATCTGGAATTGGCGCGCATGCTGAATCGCACGGGAAAGCCGATAGTCCTTGCCGTAAACAAAGTAGACAACCCGGAAATGCGGGCTGACATTTACGATTTCTACACGCTGGGTCTTGGCGAGCCGTTTCCGATATCAGGCAGCCACGGGCTTGGGCTGGGGGACATGCTGGAGGAAGTCGCAAAACACTTCCCGGACCCCAATGAGGATGAAAGCGGGGAAGACGTGATTCGCGTCTCTATTATCGGTCGTCCGAATGTGGGCAAATCGTCTTTGACCAATGCCATTTTGGGTGAAGAACGAGTTATCGTCAGCGATGTAGCAGGGACGACACGCGATGCCATCGATACCCCGTTTGAACGGGATGGCCAAAGCTATATTCTCGTGGATACCGCCGGGATGCGCAAACGCGGCAAGGTATACGAAAACACGGAGAAATATAGCGTCATGCGTGCCATGCGTGCCATTGAAGATTCAGACGTTGTGCTGGTGGTCCTCAACGGAGAGGAGGGCATTATCGAGCAGGACAAGAAGATCGCCGGTTACGCCCATGAGGCTGGTCGTGGAGTCATCATTATCGTGAACAAATGGGATGCGTTGGAAAAAGATGACAAAACCATGCAGCGATTTACCGAATTGATTCGGGAAGAGTTCAAGTATCTGGACTATGCGCCGATTCTCTATGTGTCGGCCAAATCCAAACAACGCGTGCATACGATTCTTCCGAAGGTAAATGAGGTAGCAGAAGCGCATTCCATGCGAATACCAACGTCCGTATTGAACGATTTGGTGACAGATGCCACCATCCGCACACCGCCGCCATCGGATCGCGGTAAACGATTGAAAATCAACTATGCGACACAAGCAACAGTAAAACCTCCGACATTCATCCTATTCGTGAATGATCCGGAGCTGATGCATTTTTCCTATGAACGTTACATAGAGAATAAAATACGTGAAGCGTTTGTCTTTGAAGGCACGCCTGTACGTATCTGGACCCGGAAAAAAACGTAGGGAGAGGGAAAGGGTCATGGTGTTACTGTCCTGGGTGATCAGCTATTTGATTGGATCCATTAGTTTTAGCTATCTCATTAGCAAAAAAATAGCCGGCATCGACATCCGTTCCCACGGGAGTGGCAACGCAGGTGCGACGAATACATTGCGGGTGCTCGGCAAAGGACCGGCAATCCTTGTCCTGCTGTTGGATGCAGCCAAAGGGCTATTGGCGATGGGCATCACCCACTTGTTGACAGGCGGGGACCCAGTCGCCTATGCCATGTCAGGGTTGTTTGCCATCGCTGGTCACAACTGGCCCATTTTTTTCGGATTTCGCGGGGGGAAAGGAATCGCCACTACCTTGGGTGTGGCGCTGGGCTTTTCACCCCTCGCCTTTCTCATCGGTGCCGTTCTTGCAGTGGTCACGATTGCGATTACGCGTTATGTATCGCTGGGATCACTGATTTTGGTATCGGTTCTCCCCATTGCGATCTACGTGTTGGACAAGCCGAACGCTTTTGTTTGGACCAGTCTTGCACTCGCAGTCTTTGCCTACATTCGACATTATAACAATATCCGCAATCTTCTTGCAGGGAACGAGCGAAAACTGGGAGATCGATCCCATCGGAAACTGGGGTAGTCATTGCCCTGGGTGGTATCGACGGGAGTAAGCCGAGATGAAAACGTGGAGGGAGCGCTCTTGATTCAAAACGTCGCCGTCATTGGCGCTGGGAGTTGGGGTACTGCACTTGCTTCTGTCCTGGCCAAAAACGGTCATCAGGTGACATTGTGGGTGCGTGATGCCCAATTGGCGGATGAAGTAAATCAAACACATCGTAATCAAAAATACCTTCCGGAGGCGACTCTTCCTGTCAACATCGTCGCCACGTCAAGTCTGGAGAAAGCCGTAGCGGGAAAGCCTGTCGTGCTGCTTGCTGTTCCTTCGCACGCCATGCGCCAGGTTTGCCAAAGCATGGCCGCTTATCTTGATCCAGAAGTACTGCTGCTGCATGCGACTAAAGGATTTGAACTGGAAAGCTTGAAGCGGATGTCCGAAGTGATCGCGGAAGAGCTGTCGCCACAGATCACCTCTCGCCTTGCTGTTCTTACGGGGCCGAGCCATGCAGAGGAAGTGGTATGCGAACAGCCGACAACAGTCGTAGTGGCTTCGGAATCCGAAGAGAGCATGCTGCGGGCGCAGGATTTGCTGATGAACCAGAATTTCCGCGTCTACACCAACCCGGATTTGGTCGGGGCAGAGATCGCCGGTGCTCTGAAAAATATCATTGCACTCGGCGCCGGGATGTCAGACGGGCTGGGCTATGGAGATAACGCCAAGG
>DASQMM010000037.1:0-2491 GCA_035645495.1 Brevibacillus sp.
CGTCAGAAGGACGGATTCTCTCAGCACTTCTCGCATATGCTTGAGCTTGACTTTTTTATAGACGAATATGCCGATCAGTAGCGAATATACAACCGCAACAGCCCCAGATTCCGTCGGAGTCATAATGCCAAAGCGGATTCCTCCCACAATAATTACGGGAATCAACAGCGCCAGTACTGCATCCCTCAGAGCAGACCAGAGCTCCTGAGCGGAGAAGTGATTCATCTCCTTGGAAATGTTTTCGCGCTTGCTGACGTAAGCGTTTACAGCAAACAGACCAATGGCCATCACGATGCCGGGCAAAATTCCAGCCATAAACAATTTGCCAATCGATACCTCAGCCACAAAACCGTACATGATGAGTCCGATGCTGGGAGGAATAATCGGGGCAATTAGAGCCGAGGCAGCCGTTAAAGCGGTGGCAAAAGCCTTGTTATATCCCCTGTTGACCATTGGCTCTACCAACAGCTTGGACAAAACGGCAGCATCTGCATTGGACGAGCCGGACATCCCGGCCATCAGCGTGTTTACCGTGATATTGGTATAGCCAATCCCGCCCCTTACACTGCCCATAACGGAAGACACCAAACGAATCAGTCGACGAGAAATGTCGCTTGCATTCATCAAATAGCCTGTGATGATAAAAAATGGGATGGCCAGCAGAGGAAATGATTGCGTACCTGTGATAAGGCGCTGAATCAACACCTCAAGCGTTACATCCGGTGAAACGAGAAAGAATACGAGAGTGGAGATGACGATCGCAAAAGCAACAGGAAAGCCAAGTACGATCAGAAGCAACATGAGCAGCAAAATGATTACGGACATCTTCTAATCAGCCCTCCTGTTTCTAAGGGTGTCCTTGACCTCTGCTACCAGGCGGATGAGCATGATTAAGAAACCAACCGGCAGCGCAGCGTAAAGGTACGCTTGCGAAAGAGAGGTATTGCCGAGCGTTTTATGCACTGCTTCTATCGTCAGGAGGACTCCGTAATAGACGAGAATGGCAAAGGTCACGATCATGACGAGATTGATCGCCAATTCATAGATTGGTTTGCTCTTCTCCGGCAACCGATTGACAATGATATCCACGGCGATATGGCCCTTGTATTTCAGCGCAAGACTGGAGCCCAGCAGGCATATCCAGATGAACATTAGTCCCGATATCTCAACCACCCCTGATATGGTGGTACTGAAAAAATAGCGCAGTATGACATTGAGGAACGTCAATAGGACAAGGGCGAGCATCAAAACGCTCGTGAGTATTTCCTCGAGGAAAGTAACTGATTTTTTGAGCACCCTATCGCCTCCTTATGCAAGCATAGTGAGAAAGGCAATGATTCTGCCTTTCTCACCCCGTTATCATTGCTCCAAAATCTTTTGAATCCGGTCGTACAATCCCGGAGTCCAGCTTTGCTCCAGATTTTTGTAGACGACCTTCGTAGCTTCCCGGAACGCCTCAATATCTGGCTCTACGATTTTAACACCTTCCGCGATCAGCTTTTGTTCAAATTCTTCACTCTGCTTAATCGTTTCCTGAGACATTTTTTCACCGGCTGCCTTCGCCTCTTCCAGCAAGATTTCCTGATACTCCTGCGGCAAGGAAGAGAAGATTTTTTCGCTCATCACCCAGCCGTTCACCTGTGAAAAATGGCCAGTCTTGGATATGCTCGTAGCTACCTCGTGCAGCTTGCTGGAGTAGAGCGTTGAGAACGGGGCTTCAGCACCCTCGATAACTTTTTGCTCGATCCCCGGATACACCTCTGCCCATGCCATCGGAGTCGGAATCGCTCCCATTGCCTTGATCGTTTCCTCTACCAGCGGGCTTGGCTGCGAGCGGACTTTGACACCATTCAAATCTTCTGGAGTCTTGATTTCCTTGTTGGTGATCACATGACGCGAACCGAAGTACCAGTTAAAGGCCAACACGCGCAAATCGTTATTTTTCAAAATCTCTTCCTGTTCTTTCATGAAATCGGAATCGATGATTTTTTTCAGTTCTTCCCAATCGTTGACCAGGAAAGGTCCCCCGATAATGCTCAAGTCCTTTGCCATATCTACGAGATACGTCGGATTCGTATACGCAATCATCGGGTTGCCCAGCTTCGCCTGTTCCATAACTTCAGGATCGGAGCCTAGGGTAGAGTTGGGAAAAACCTGAACTTTGATATCGCCGTTTGTCCGCTCTTCTACTTTTTTGGCAAACTCCAATGCCGCCTGATGAGATGGTTCGGTTTCTGTCATGACGTGCCCCATGCGAAGCACCAGTTTTTCTTTCAGTTTTGATTCTCCTGCAGCACCTGTTTGTGCGCCTGCTCCTGTGCCACTGCCTGTGCTCCCGGCACCATTGCTTCCACATCCTGCAGCGGTTACAGCAAGCATCGCAATTAAGAGAGTTGAAACAAAACGCTTCACTGATTTTTTCACTTGATCCATCCCCTTTTTTCTATGTTCTATTGCTTTTTCTAGTTCATCTCAAAACCGCCGCATACGT
>DASQMM010000038.1:0-1751 GCA_035645495.1 Brevibacillus sp.
CATGATCTGGCGCGGGTCTACTCCATGATCCTGGATCAGGTGAATGGTTCGTGCGGTCATCACCCGCGTTTTTCCACTGCCAGCTCCTGCGAGAATGAGCACAGGCCCGTCCGTTGTATGGACGGCCTTTTCCTGGTTGGGATGCAGCCGGACGTCCTGGCGGCTTCGTGCCATCTGCTGGATCGTTTTTCTCGGTGTCAGCCGTTTGCGGTAGATTGGCGGCTTGGGCGCAGAAGGAGGGGGCGTCACACTGCCTCCGATTGTTCGTTTCTTGGGCAAGTGGAAAGAACCGATCGTCTTCTCCTCATCCGCATCAGGCGTCGTATGCACGGTTTCCTCCAAAGCACTGGCCGCAGCTGTCTGTTCGACAGCAGGAAGCCATTCGGTAGCCGAATCAGCGGATTCTGCCGGGCAGTCGACCCCAGGCGGATGGGCAAAGAAGGGTTCAAAGCTGATGCCTGCCTTCAGGGATAATGCGGAGGAGCAGGCTGGACATCTCGCCTTCCCCTGCTGGGCGGCAATGCGCCAGGCCGGGATGCGATGATAAGTCTCGGGCTGCAACAGGATCGGGTGTTTGTCGAGTATAGCGTGTTTCATCATGACAGATCCGCTGGGCCTCCTTTTATGTACATGATCAAGTGCCCCCAGATGCTGGAGGCACTTGCCAGATGCGATCACTCCATCAACTGATTGTAAAGCCATCTGGCGGCGGTGTCTACCTCGTCAGACAAGACTGCGCTCTCGAGGTGCTCCTGTTTTAGGCGAATAGATACCTGTTTCGGATCGCTCGTTCGGGTCGAATTCGTCTTGAATCTCCCCCACGAGCTCTTCGAGGATGTCTTCCATTGTCAACAGGCCGCAGGTCCCGCCGTTCTCATCAATCACTATCGCCATTTGGCTGCGTTTTTTTTGCATCAGACGCAGAATATGGCTGATTTCCATCGTGTCGGGTACTGTCAGCAACGGACGGAGAATGGTCAGGAGATCACGGTGATCTGTTGACATCGCCTGCAGGTAAAAGTCAGATGCGTGGACGAAGCCAATCAAGCGATCCTTGTCTCCGCGTGCCACGGGAAAGCGGGAGTGGCGAAAGGTGCGGATCACCTGCAAATTTTTTTCATAGGGATCTTGGTCGCAGAGGCAGATCATATCGGGGCGCGGCACCATGATTTCCCGGGCAAGACGCTCTGAGAAGACGAAAATCTTATCTACTAGAGCCAACTCCGTCTGGTCGATGTGACCGCTCTGGTGGCTTTGGGTGATGAGCTGGCGAATTTCGTCTTCCGTGTGAGAGGACTCATGCTTGGTTACCGGTTCGATCCCGGCTAGACGCAGAAGGAGGGAGGCGGCACCGTTCAAGAAGCGGATAACAGGCGAAACAAGCGTGTAAACCCATATCAATGGCGCGGCCACCGACATGGAGGTGTGTTCCGCCTTCTGGATCGCAAGGGTTTTCGGGGCGAGTTCTCCGAAGACGATATGCAAATACGCAATCAAGGCAAAGGCGAGTACCAGGGAGATGGGTTCTGTAAAGGAAAGAGGTACCTGCAACCAGGCGAGCATGGGCTGGATGAGGGAGGAGATGAAAGGCTCGCCCATCCAACCCAGTCCAAGCGAAGCGATGGTAATGCCAAGCTGGCAAACGGACAAGTAAGCGTCCAATTGCCGTGTCACTTTTTGCGCGTTTTGGGCTCGCTTGTGTTTTCCTTCTTTTACGAGTTGTGTGAGACGTGTTTGGCGGACTTTGACCA
>DASQMM010000039.1:0-2263 GCA_035645495.1 Brevibacillus sp.
AAATGCTCCCACTCGCCGATGACACTCTCCACCGTAGCCGTATCCTTAAAAAGATCAATCCAGAATCGCTGGGTGTCCTCACGTGTTGCGTACTCCTCTACAATCGCAACATAGAGACCTGTATCGATCATATTGCGCAATTCCCAGTACTCTTCATCGGAGGAAAGTCTGCCGTCTTTGCCTGCGATATACAGCCTCATTTTGGCTTCGTTCACGCGCTGGACAGCGCCCGACAATACTTCGACCGCCTTGATCTCCCCTGCCTCGGCCAACAATTGATAGTAACGGCTGCTGTAATAATCTCCGGCCAGCACCGTTAATTGTCGATTACGTTCTGCCGCTTCCGTCTTTTCATAGGTGTTGGTAACAAGTTCATGCATGTCCAATCCCAGTTGGACGAGCCCAGTCGCCGTGCAGAGTATGGTGGCGCGTTCCTTGTTCATGCCCTGTTCCAAAAGAAAATGAAACAAAAGGGAGAGTCTGCTCTCCGAAAGTGCGGGAACATCCACGTATTCCTCTACATAGGATTGGGTGGTTCGCTTGTAGATTTGTTCGATTATGTTCCGAACTTCCTCTACAGTTGGAGTTTGTTCTCTGCTCATGCGTCCTCCTCCACTAGCTGTACACAACCTGATGTCTTTCGCTTGTTCGTACACGTGCATTTTTCAAGCTGCCCGGTCAAAAGGCCGTCCTTACCATCATATCACACTTCGTTCCTCAGGGACTAATTTCTCTCGTAAAAATAAGGGTCAATACGCACTGAAAAGGTTTCTTTTACGAAACCTGCTATCTCATCCGTCTCTGTCAAATTCTTGGCGTAGCGGGAATGCGTCTGCCGATCCGATTGAATCGCAACCAGCATGCGATTCCCTTTTAGATAATCCCGATCCTCGAGCAAGCGAAAGTAAACCTGATTCACATTCCAGGTAAACGTGAACAATTGATTGGTGACATGGTAAAAATCCTGATATACGAACGGAAGCTCCACATGCTGCTCCGGTTTTACGACGAGATCGACGTAGATCGAGGCATGATCCCATTTGATACGCTTAATATTATAATGTGTTGTAATCGTTGTAAACAAATCGAGCGTATTTTGCTCGTTTAAGCGGATCGGAGAAGAAGGCTGGAAAGTAGCCAAATCCGCCTGTTTCCACCGATCGATCGGGATCAAAGATAGTACAAAGGCAAGCAATGAAGATACAGCGATCGCCAGAAATAGTCTTCGTGGCATCCGACATCCCTCCTCTCTTCCCATTGTACAAACAAAAAAAGCAGGCTATGCCTGCTTTCCCATTCTTCCTTTACTCCGTCGTGTCGATGGTTCCGTGCTTAGAATAGATAACGGCGCTTCCTCTCACCTTAATCGCAGAGGTATGCTCGGTAAATTGCAAAATCATCACTTCACCCTTGTCCAGCTTTTCGGTATGGTGAAAACGCGTATCGGAGCCGCGAGTAAGTCCAATTACGTTTACACCATTTTCCTTCGCCTTCACGATGACGTAATCTTGTTGAAAATTGAGTGTCTGGCTCATCATCTGTCCTCCTTCTTGGCTAGCTGATCTACAAGCGGTTCAAGATTTTCTCGACATAGCGCTGCGTTTCTTGAGGAAGCAACGCATATTTCTCCTTTAGCTCTTCGTCCGTGGTGATACCGAGTCTGCTAACGCGGGTAGGACCAGCGTTGTACGCAGCCAAGGCCACTCCGATATTGCCGTCAAAACGCTCCAACAGGTTTTTCAGATATTTGGTTCCTCCTGCGAGGTTCTCCTCGGGATCGTATACATTACGGACATGCATCGCCTGGGCGGTCCTGTCCATTAATTGCATCAATCCCTTCGCTCCTGCACCCGAGACCGCATAGGGATTGAAATTGGACTCCGCACGGACTACTTCGCGAACCAAATCTTCGTCTACGCCATGAGAACGAGCTGTCTTTTTGATTTTATCCAGGATAGCCTGAATCGAAACATTGCTGACCTGGGCTGCACCATCAGACGTTCCGCTATACGGCCCGGCTGCGGAAGCTTCGTGCATGAAGCTCCAGTCAGATGCGCCATCGAGTTTGGACACGATCTCTTCTGCGCGGATCACGCGCTGACCTGCATCCACCTGAGCCTGCAACAGATCAGCAAAAAGCTCGTCTTCCGCACTATAGGAATTATTCTGAGCGGTAGCAGAATCAAGATTCTGGAGTTGATAGTATATTGCTTGCGCCGATGCGGGTATCTTCATGACCTCAAACAACCTTTCCTACCTCTAT
>DASQMM010000040.1:0-2586 GCA_035645495.1 Brevibacillus sp.
GGCAGGATTGTTAATGGCATGCAGCGATATGAAGTTATTGGAGCACGTGAAGGAGTAAAAAGTTAATATTGAACCAAAGGGAGAAGGTATCATAACAGTTTTTCCAATTAAGTAGTAAAGGAGTTAGTTGCACATTATGCAAATGGGGCAGAGAATTTTAAAGATCATTGACCTTATTAGTGACTTGCCGGAGAGCGATAGAAACAGTCTTAATGAGCTATTGGAACATGATGAATGGGGCGTTGCTTTGGAGACTTTATGCGGGGCACTTTACGAAGAGGAAATAAATATCACTAAGACTATATTCGAGGAGATTAAAGCTGCTGGAGTAGAGATGGAACTAGAATCTTCTTTGTGGGAGAGTTTAGAATTTTTAATACCGAAATAACATAATTTTGGAGATGTTTCCAGAGTATTAGGAGGAAAAACAACCAAAACAACTTGAGTACAATGGGTGGTAGCCTAAAAAGTTGCCACCTCACCTTAATCAATTGACAGTTTTATCATAGAGGATACGTATGGAGTTTTTTGACATCCATTATGACCATACACGAAGTAGTCTATAGTACTCCAATTTAAGTGATTCCCTTACCCCCTCGACAAAAGAACAACTACCCCCAACCCAGCGTTCGACACCCTTTCCACCCCCAATCAGCTAAGATGACGATAAGAAGTCTAAGTGAATACATCGGCCAACGGCGAAGATACTTCGGCAGTCAAAGGGAAAGAAGTATTATTCGCCTGTTGCTGCGCATAAAGTGAACGTATCGCAGTTATTGCTGGTGTGAGAGGGGAGATAACATGCATGCGATCCGCTTCGGGACGGATGGCTGGCGTGCGATTGTCGCAGAGGAATTCACGATGGAAAATGTTCGCATCGTGGCACAGGCGATTGCCTGCTACACAAAGGAGATCGGACAACAGGAGCAACCGCTGATCGTCGGACATGACACCCGATTTTTAGGAAGAAGATTTGCGGAAGAAGTAGGAAAAGTGCTGACAGCCAACGGCATACGCACCTATTTGCTGAATGAGGCTGCTCCAACGCCGGCAGTCGCATTCGGCGTCAAGCATTTCGCCGCGAGTGGAGCGGTGATGATCACGGCAAGTCACAACCCACCCGAGTACAATGGCATTAAATACATCCCCGAATACGCGGGTCCGGCGACGCCTGCGATCACAAAAAAACTGGAAGCTTGGATTGCCCGAATCGCAGAGAACGGCGAGGTGCGAACGATCTCCCTGGAAGAAGCCAAGGCACAAAAGCGCCTGCAAATCATCGTATTGCGTCCACATTACGAGGCCCATTTGCGGCGGATGGTGAAAATGGATGTGCTGAGCGGTTCTTCCTTGCATGTGGTCGTCGATGCCATGCATGGTGCTGGCATCGGGTATGTGAGCGGCTTGCTGCGGGAAGCGGGAGTCCGAACCGTCGGCATCAGGGAGAGCATAGACGCAGCATTCGGAGGAGATCTTCCCGAGCCCAATGACAAGCATTTGGCCTTGCTGAAGCAAGAGGTGCTGAACCAAAGGGCAACCATGGGACTGGCCAATGACGGGGATGCCGACCGATTTGGCGTGGTAGACGAGCAAGGCAGGTACATTCCAGCCAATGACGTCCTTGTGCTGCTCACCTACCATCTTGTAAAAAACCGCAAGCTGACAGGCAGAATCGTGCGTACGGTAGCGACCACGCACTTGCTGGACAAAATGGCAGAAGCATATGGACTGGAGCTGATTGAAACGCCAGTCGGCTTCAAGTATATCGGGGAGCAGATGCTGAGTGGCGATGTTCTGATCGGCGGGGAAGAGAGCGGAGGAGCCAGCATCCTGGGCCATATCCCGGAAAAAGACGGTGTCTTGATCAACATGCTGATCGCAGAACTGTGCGCCTGGGAGGGCAAGTGCATCAGCGAGATCAGGCGCGACATCCACGAACAGTTCGGCGAGCGGTTCAGCACACGCCTGGACCTGCCCTTGACCTCACAGGAAGGCTTGCTACAACGAATCATGGACGCAGAACCCCAGCTCATCGGTCCCTTTGCCGTTCAACAAATCCAGACCTTGGACGGACGCAAACTGCTTTTGGAGGACGGGCATTGGGTCTTGATTCGACCATCTGGAACCGAGCCGTTGGTCCGCATCTATTGCGAGGCAACAACAAAGCAAGCACTGGAAAAAATCAAGGAAGCCATTCGGGACTGGTTTCTTGATATTCGGGTATCGGTTTAGAAGCAATTGCGAACTCGAGACGATTGAGAATAGCTTGAGGGATGGCCAATGGGCCATCCCTTTTATTATCGAGAGTATATACGGTATCTGGCGTGTGTCAAGGAGAAGTCGTATCCCTCGGAGCTGTCTGCCTGAGCAATGTAGGCATGGAAACAGCAATTCCCGCTGCCGCGATCATTACTAACACTGCCAGCACCAAATATCCGGCAGCAGCATTCGTGGAATCGAGCATGAACGTGAACAGAGCTAACAACAATAGCCTCATCAAGGTACCAATCGCTCGAAAGAAGCTAAGTACCCTTCCCATCAAATGATTCGGCAGCAACTCCATATACAGGTTCTGACGGATCAACC
>DASQMM010000041.1:0-1928 GCA_035645495.1 Brevibacillus sp.
TCCCATTTCTTGACGCACCTCCTTTAAGGTGTTCTCCCAAACGTGCATATTACATCATATTCTGCTGTCGGATAAACATGTATCCTGCCGCACGAAAATGTAAAAACGAATATAGCTTCCAAATGATTCCAATAAAAGACAAAAAATCAGGCAGCAGGATAGCTGCCTGATTACAATATGCACGGCTGATGTTAAAAATGCAGGTCCACCCCGCAGGAATTTTGTACGTCAGGCCAAACGGCGCTTACGAGCTGGCTGCAGTAAATGCGGCGCACTGGCCAATACAATGGTCAGGACGATCCCCGAGATCACCATCTCAGGCAAGAGATACGTAATATTGTATACGAACGAATACCAGGCCACATTCATGCCCTCTGGAGCAAATTCGCCAAACCACACAACCCCCGAGGTGAAGTGGCAGGCAAAACGAATCAGTACACCTGCCAGCAATGCTCCCCATACCGCGAGATTGCGCTTTGACTTATTCTCGAATTCGGAGATGCGCACGATTCCAGCCAAGCCCAATGCAGCAAAGGCAATCGGATAATCCAAGAGAAGCTGAACGACGTTTACGAAATAGCCCCCCATGAAAAGCTGCAGCAGGCCGACAATCATACCCGTCAATACGCCCGGAACAATGCCGCGCCGAACAGCAATTAAAGCGATGGGAACCATGACCAGAGAGACTGATCCTCCCTGTGGCATTTGAAAGACTTTAATTTCACTAAAAACAAATGCAAGTGCTGCCATAATCGCCATTTCTAGCAATATCAGCAGTCGATTCCGATCCACAATTTCCCACTCCCTCATCATAGATGGTTTTGAACATTGCATAAATGAGAACAATTTCTACTCTTACTGCTCTGATTCTAGCCCAAGTGTTCCGTACTGTCAAAACGAAAAGCCGCGCTCTTTCAGAACGCGACTTTGCTTATCGCACCTTTTCCAAAAACTGCTTGGCGCGCTCACTCTGAGGACGCTGGAAGAAATCAGCAGGCGCTGCATCTTCCACCAGACGCCCACCGTCAAGAAACAGGATGCGGTCCGCCACTTCTTCGGCGAAGCGCATTTCGTGCGTCACGATCGCCATTGTCATTCCCGAATCCGCCAGACCCTTCATGACGTCCAGCACCTCTTTGACCATCTCCGGATCAAGTGCAGAGGTAGGCTCGTCAAACAGCATAATCTCCGGCTCCATGACGAGAGAACGGGCGATCGCCACACGCTGTTTCTGCCCCCCGGAAAGTCGGGATGGATAGACGTCCGCCTTGTCCGACAAACCGACGCGAGCAAGCAGCTCCTTGGCCTTTTTTTCAGCTTTGTCTTTGGACATGCCCTTTACCTTGATTGGGGCATAGGTCAAGTTGTTCAGCACTGTCATGTGCGGGAACAGGTGAAAGTGCTGAAAGACCATGCCGATCTGTTGACGGATTTGCATCACATTTGCCTTCGGGTCCGTGATGGCTTGCCCATTGATGATAATCTGGCCGCTTGTCGGAACCTCAAGCAGATTGATGCAGCGCAACAAGGTCGATTTGCCTGAACCGGACGGGCCGATGATGGCCACGACTTCTCCCTTGCCAATCTCGGTCGAGATGCCTTTGAGCACCTCCAGCTGTCCAAACGATTTGGTTATCTGATCGATCTTAATCACTGCGTCTCATCCTCCGTTCCACAAAGCGGGCCACCCAAGTCAGGAGCATCACCATCACGTAGTACAGCACCCCGGCGATGATATACGGCTCTAAGTAGCGGAAGGTCACTCCCCTGACCACGTTGGCGTTCTGCAGAATATCAGCCAGACCAATCGTGGAGACGAGTGCGGATTCCTTCAACAGGGCGATCGTCTCGTTCACCAGTGCCGGAAGGATGTTTTTAACCCCCTGCGGCAGGATGATATCGAGCATCATGCGCCGATAGGGGACCCC
>DASQMM010000042.1:0-1851 GCA_035645495.1 Brevibacillus sp.
GGATGCGCATGCATGCTGACGCGGTTTTGGTAAAGCGGGACAAGCATACACGCTTCCAGCAACTCCCTCATGATTTTCGTAGCAATCCGCTTTCTCTGCCGATCCGTTTTCGCATGCAGCATGCCAGCCACCTCTCTGACGATCCGTTCTTTTATACCCGGAGCGAGATGATGGCTCATGCTCAAAGCACCCGCCTGCAAAAACTCCAGCAAAGAGATCTCCTCGCGCTCATCCACATTGGCACTATCAACAACCAGATCGGCCTTTTGCATGACTTCCGGCCGAGCCAGCTCCTCGGGTGTCGCGTACACGATCTCGATACGGATGCCTGCCTGCGCGCAGCGGTCGCGAATCCACTCCGCGTCCTCTACGTGATCTTCATCCGGATAGGTATACAACGATAATGTCACACCGCCATGCTCCCCTACGGGCTGTAAACTGAGGATGTCCAGCCACCCTTCCATCCCCTCTCTCGTCCCGCCCAAATCTGCGCGCATCTGCACGGGATCGATCAAGCCTGCGAGGTATTGGCGAAATGCATTCGAACGAAGTGGCCCTTCCTTGGCGGCATTGAAGCTGACGTATTGAAAGCAGCTCTCCAATCGCGCGATCTCCTGCCAGTCAGATCCGCTTTCCTCCCTTTGTTTGCCTTCGTCATTCGCAGACTTGAGCCATGGAGTCCGGTCTTCCATACCGGCACCCTCCAACTGTGGCACGCACCAGATTTCCACACGATCGAGAAACGGCCTTCCCGCAAAATACGGCTCGAACGCTTCCAGAACCAGCATCGAATCGTCATTGCGCAAAAGCCGAAAAGCCCCGGTCCCCACCGGCATCTGTGCAAAAGACGCTCCCATCTGTTCGACGTAATCACGCGGGACGATAGACAAATACTCCTTGCTTAAAAGCTGCAAAAACAGTTCATTCGGCTCCTTCAGGCGGAACTGTACAACGAAATCCCCGATCGCCTCGACAGCTTCGACCGAAGAGACCAGCCATTGATGAGGAGTAGGGCCTTGCATCAGTCTCTGGATAGAGTAACAGACATCATCCGCCACTAGCTTGCGTCCATGATGGAACAGCACACCTTTTCGCAGAGTAAAGGTCCACAGGCTTCCCGATTCGTCCCGCTCCCAGTCGTAGACGAGATGAGGCCTCACCGTTTTCGTCCCTTCATCAAACCGAACCAAAGGATCGAAAAGCTGCTTTACCAGGTGGGTCTGCGAACGCAACAAGACCTGAATCGGATCGAGATTTGCAAAAGGCCTGTCCACAGACAGACGCAAAATGTCGACGGTTCCAGTCTCTTCCGCTCGATGGACGCCAAAATGACTGCTCATCCAGCGCGCATATGCTTCCCACAGGCCAGGCATATCAGTTTTATATTCAGCAATGACGGCTTCAGCAGCGCGAATTTCTCCTTTTTGCACCCATTCCTTTGCAATGGACAGCACCAGATCGTCCGGACGAATCACACAGATCAAAATCGAGCGATTTCCCCGTCCTCTGCCGGGTTGCCAGCTTAGCCAACCGTACTTTTGCATTTTATTCAACGTCAACGTCGCATTACGCGGCGTACAAAACAGTATTTGTGCCACTTCTGCCAAAGTGATGACATGAGGTTGGCCGATGACCAGCCCCTGACAGCCATTGCACAAACGGATGTATTGTTCCAGTACCAGCATCCTGCCTACCTCCTTCGCCTGATTAAAAGATGAAATCTAAACTCGCTTAATCGTACGCTTTTTCCAACAGATCTTCCAGCTTACAATGCTAAAAAAGCTCGTTTGCTTTCACGCTGCAAAGAAAGGACTAACTGCCATGAACCAGTTCAAACGCCTGACAGCGGCC
>DASQMM010000043.1:0-3153 GCA_035645495.1 Brevibacillus sp.
GAAGCATTGCGCATCGCTCAAGAAGCCGACTTGGATCTGGTAAATGTTGCTCCTACAGCCAAGCCGCCTGTATGCCGTATCATGGACTACGGAAAGTTCAAATACGAACAGGCGAAGAAGGAAAAGGAAGCACGCAAGAACCAGAAGATTATCGAGCTGAAAGAAGTGCGTTTTTCTTCCAATATCGAGGAACACGATTTTCAGACGAAGCTTCGCAACGTCCGCAAGTTCTTGGAGGATCATCACAAGGTGAAGTGTTCGATCCGTTTCCGTGGACGTGAAATCACCCACTCCGAAATCGGACTGTCGGTTATGGAACGTGTAGCAGCCCAGTGTGAAGATCTCGCAGCGCCAGAGCGCAAGCCGAAGATCGAGGGACGCAGCATGATCATGATTTTGGCTCCGAAGACGGAAAAGTAAGCTAGTAGTTGAGACAGGAGGATTTTTCAGATGCCTAAAATGAAAACTCATAGAGGCGCAGCGAAGCGTTTCAAAAAAACCGGAAGCGGCCAGCTGAAGCGTGACCGCGCATATGGTAGCCACTTGTTCGCTAACAAATCAACCAAGCAAAAACGCCATCTGCGTAAAGCTGCCCTTGTTTCCAAAGGCGATCAAAAGCGTATTGAGCAAATGCTCACTTATCTGTAAGTTTCGCATCATTACACACCATCACACAGCATGAGCTCCCTAAGCGCCTCGCTTCGTAGCAGGCCGCCATGCTGGAAAGACCAGGAGGAGTTAGTATGCCAAGAGTAAAAGGTGGCATTATTGCACGCCGTCGTCATAAGAAAATCCTGAAGCTGGCGAAAGGTTACTTCGGTTCCAAACATCGCCTGTTTAAATCCGCGAATGCTCAGGTAATGAAATCCCTGATGTACGCATACCGCGACCGTCGTCAAAAGAAACGTGATTTCCGCAAACTGTGGATCACTCGTATCAACGCGCAAGCTCGCATGAATGGCCTGTCTTACAGCCGCCTCATGCACGGCCTGAAAGTAGCTGGCATCGAAGTAAACCGCAAAATGCTGGCTGACCTGGCTGTTAACGACAAAGCAGCTTTCAACGAGCTGGCTGCTGTCGCAAAAGGCAAACTGAACGCGTAAAACCCAAGACACCGATCTTCCTGTAAGGGAAGAATCGGTGTTTTTTATTGCTGCAAAAATAGTTGTCCAACCTACAACACCTGTCCAAGCGGGTGCCTTTCTCCTTTCATACGCTACGAGTAGAAAGAGGAAAGGAGTGAGAGAGTATGGCTAGATTAACTTTATTTGCTGCCCGAAATTTTGGAAACAGACGCCTTCAGATTCGTAGACGTGGCTTAGCGATCCGAAACATGAGCGCAATTCGTTTCAACAATGACCTCTCCAGCTTTCGTCTGCGGCGGGAAGACGCCGCAAATGCAACACTTGTCTTGTTTTCTCAGGCAAACTATCAAGGCTCGTTTCGCGTATTTCGTGGGAACGCTGCAGTTGCCAATCTGAGCAACTTTGACTTTAACAATCGCACGTCGTCGCTGATTTTCATCCTTCGCAATCTGACTGACGCGCAGATTCGTAATATCCAGTCGAATCGCCGTGCCCCGAGAGGCATTGCGGAAATCCGCAGATAAGAGCTAAATGCTCCATGGCGAGTCGCATTCCTGGAAAAAATAGAATAGAGATAGGGACAAACAGTCACCGATCACTGGTGTTCTGCTTGTTCCTTTTTTGTATGGAAATCAATGACTGCTGAGCAGGATTAAAAAGATAGATGTCAGAATAATGAAATAACAATAGATTTTCTATTGGGTACGCGTTCCCTGGAAGAGAAGATCATGATGAGGATTGGGATGAAGGAGGAGTTGGCGATGGCATTGGACCCGCAAGCAAAGGCGTTTTTGGAAATGAATGAGGCGGCAGGAGCACCCCCGACCAGCTCGATGACTCCAGAGGAAAATCGGCTGCGAACGGCAGAGATCGGCAAACTGGCGGGAATTCCAAAAGCAGTCGCCCGGGTGGAAAATCGGCTGATTCCAGTTGAGGATGCGCAGATCGGTATTCGGATTTATACCCCGCAAGGAACCGGTCCTTTTCCGGTGTTTGTCTATTTTCACGGCGGCGGCTGGGTGATCGGCGATTTGGACACCGTCGATACAGTGTGCCGCAATATCGCGCATGAATCGGATTGTCTCGTCGTCTCTGTCGATTATCGGTTGGCACCGGAGCATAAATTTCCGATCCCGGTGAATGATTGCTACGCTGCCGTGGAGTGGGTAGCACGTCATGCGGCGACATTGCAGGGCGATCCGGAAAAAATAGCGATTGGCGGAGACAGCGCAGGCGGAAACCTGGCAGCAGTGGTCGCTCAGCTTGCGAAGGAACGTCAGGGGCCTGCCTTGTCTTTTCAGGCCTTGATTTATCCAGCCGTCCAGCTTGGCAGTGAAACGGAATCGTACCGTGAAAATGGCGAGGGTTATTTTCTGACTGCTGACAGCATGAACTGGTTTTTCCAGCAGTATCTGAACGGGGAGGAAGAGAAGCAGAACGTGCTTGCGTCTCCGCTGCTTCGAGAGGATTTGACTGGTTTGCCTCCGACGCTTGTGATTACGGCTGAGTACGATCCCCTGCGAGACGAGGGAGCCATGTACGCCCAAAGGCTTCGAGAAGCGGGAGTTCCCGTCGAATACACCTGCTATGAGGGCATGATCCATGGATTTTTCTGGATGGGAGGGATCATGGACAAAGGAGCCCAGGCCGTCTCACAAGTAGCGAACAGCCTGCGCAGCGTCTTCATGCGGCTGTGATCCCTTGATTACCTCGTCCAGCATCTCTTCGGAGTGTTGGACGAGGTTTTCTTTTCTGGGGGACGATGCGCCACTTGCTTCTTCTTCACATATGATGGTGGGGGAAAGATAGCAAGAGAGGAGTTTCGCAGATGAGGAATCGCCATGCGAAGATGGACGAAGAGTTGCAAGTGATGGCTTATCGGCTGGAATCGAAATCTCCGCAGGATGTGTTGGTGTGGGCCATGGAGGAGTACGGTTCCAGTCTGGTTCTCGCCTCCAGCTTCGGCGCGGAGGACGTCGTATTGATTGACATGCTGCACAAACTGGCTCCGACTGTGCCCGTCTTTTATCTGGATACCAACAAGCATTTCAAAGAGACCTATGAGACG
>DASQMM010000044.1:0-4874 GCA_035645495.1 Brevibacillus sp.
GAGTTTTATTCGTACCTCCGAGATTGAAAGCTCTGACTCTTACTGTGACAAGACTTTTTCCGTTGTTCACGATTTGAACTCTTACAGCATTAGATCCGCTCGTTTGCGTATTCACTAGCGGGCCGGTGGAATATTTCCTTGTGGCCATTTTATCCCCTCTTTCGAACGTTTACCTACAGTAGATGACAGTCTACACGTTTTTGAAAGGGGCAAATTAACTGGTGAATTTTCATCATTTTCCACAACAATTCGATTTGATAAATACGGTGGCGGAATAGGTAGACGCACATTTACAGGAGATCAGAGCGGGTCTTGCCAGAACGGCATGCAGGGTGCCAATCCTTGCCCGCGTCATAACGAAAAGCCATTCGGAACATAACCACAACAAGGAGCATCCAGAGAACCTGAAAGACGAGGACTTTATCACAGATGCGACACTGTACTTCGGGATCGGATTTGAAGGTATGCATCACATGAAGATCAAGCAATCAGTTTCATGAAAAAGTAGAGTGAGCCATATCCGATTCGCGATCTGCACTATGATGAAGAGCGCGAGCCGAAGCAGATCGACATGTTCGACATCGGCGGCTGCGGCTGCTTCTCGGATCCAGATATGACGGAGGCATGCTCGGTGCAGGGCACACATTGTGTAATAAAAAAAGACTCTTAATAAAAGTCTCTTGGATTCGAATCACATTCGATTTTGAAAGGCTTAAACCAATTTTTCAGGAATGCTCGTGTTTCTAAGACGGTTATAGCAACATCGCCTTGTTGGATATCGAGATATAAGCTATAGCCAGCATCAGATTTAGATTCAATTGGGATCAAGTTAATGAATTCGTTAAAATCTTTTACTACATCGGCGGCCATATCCATTTGTGGTTTCGTTATATCTCTTACAATCATCAAAAACTGTCTCTTCAATAATACACCCCATTGTTTTTATTTCATTATACCACAGGGAGAAAGGGAAGGGAAAATCAGCAGGCAATACATAGATCCTACTGAAATGACAAAAACAGGTTTCTCTGGGTTGATCAAAATGGATGATTTGATGGAGAGTTTTAAAAAAGCTTAGGAAGAACAAAAAGACTATAAAACAAAAATACAACATCGAATCAATCTTTCAACTATAAATTTCCCAAATTGCACCAATCCGCTGAAGGGTATACAAATTTACTCAACATTACCTGTGAGAAGGGGAGGATGGAATGCAGCAGACATAATTTTACTAGCGAAAAGATTTAACTCCTGCAAGGAAGCAGGAGTCGAAAATGTTTTCTCGCTATATCGAGACTTCTGACAAAACCGAAGCAATTGAACAACTGCGTGTCCATCAAATTTCCTTTTATGGCGATTTAGTTATTACCCAAGTCAATACTCTTCTAAAAGCGCCAGTGGGGTTATAGATCTGCATAAACCATCTATCTAGTCCAAGTGGGTAATTTTGAAGCACATATACAGGTTCAAGTTGTTCAATGATCCATCCAGCGCTGATAACCCTCCTAGTACCTTCTGGTGCTGGTATCAAGTTAATATATTCATATGAATATGGTCTAATTTCGATGGGCTGAAACCTGTGGCGCCAAAAACCATTTCCGAGACTTTCTGTTATACGTACATTTTTGCGACTTAGGGTGATGATTTTTGTCCGTTTTACAACTCTTTTTTTCACAATTTTGGATGACGTTCGTTTTTTCTTTTTCATGTTTTCACCTTCTACACTTATTTACGTTTCGTAGGATCAACATATGAAGGAAAAGAGATAATGCTTGGACTAATTTACATGAGTTGAAAAAATGGGGGGAATTCCTCAAACTGAAACGATACTGGAGCAGTTGGAAAGCCTACATTTCAAACGTATGTGCTATAGTGTTTTTTATAAAATTGAAAATCACCGAGCGTGGAGGGGACACGAAGTTTTTTCTTGTTAAACACACGAGTCTTGAAAGTAATTAACGTGGGGAGCAAGGGAAACGAGGAATCTTGGAGCAATCAGCAAGCCAGGCAAACAACCTCCAATACAGAGGAGCCTAAAAGTAGTCCAGGGAGACCGAACGTAAAACAGGAAGAGAAAAAATGTTGGGCCTGTTCCAACCGAACCAAAAAACGGGAGTCCAGAAGACAGATCCGCAACTTGAATGGGCCGGAAAGCTTTCGGAAATGGAGAAGACGCTGCGGGACATGGTACGGGAGGCTTTTTCTTTCTTCTTTAAACAATGATTGCTATAATATGACTGTCTTTTTCCATTACATAACAGGATAATTTAACAAGGAGGGGACAGGAAATAGCAAAAACATATCAAACATTACACCTAGTACAGTGGGAGCAGTAGAAGACATCGTGGAGGTTTACATCGTGAAAAAATTATTACATTCAATCGTTTTGACTTCTTTAGCTTTTGGTTCTATTACAACTTCGGTTTATGCAGCTCCAACTGTAGTGGAACGATATAATGATTCACCCGGATACGGGATGTATGGATTCCCGACAAAACAATATATTACGACTTATTCCCAACCTTCAACCACTTCTAGAGTCGTCGGAACAATCCGCCGAAACGGGGCAATTCCCGTTTATGGAAAAACCTCTAATGGTTGGTATGAAACAACGTGGCATAAGAACGGCGTTAAGGAATACATTCAACCAGGTGACCTGCAGTTAGTACGTGAGCCTGATATTGGTAATTATCCCGAGACAACTTATCCATTTCCGAATGTAGGTGTATCAGCTCCAACCCCTTCTGTAACGGTACCATCGATTACGACGAAACCTACGAATGACAATGTTGGGAATATTGAAACTATTTCCAAAACATTAGGATTTACGAAGAAGACGAGAGTAGATGGAATCGACTATTATTACTTTGCTCCAAACGGCGAAATTGTTAAAAACTGGGGAAGAAGTGCTTTGCAATTTCATCATGTACCTAACTCACCTCAACGTTACGGTGAATTTAGATTACTCATTGGAGGTTGGGTTAAAACCGAAGATACCACCGGTCAAATGGAAAAAGTGCCTGCCGCTGTCCGAGAAATCTTGAAGTTTTATTATCCTACAAACTATGAAAAGATTTATTCCATGCTCCATAACGGATTTACAACCGATGTGGATATGGATGAATTCCTTAATACCAATTTTATTCTGGATAATCGTGAACTAAGGGTAGAATTTTATGAAGTTGAGGGTACAGTAGGTTTATACATTGGAAAATATGGTGAACGATATACGAATTCATTTTCCTTACCAAACAACGTGGCTTTAGTTTACGTTAATGGAAAGCAACTTATTACCGATCAGCCCGCAATCGTGGATAACGGGCAAACATTCGTACCTTTACGCGAAATCTTCGAAGCGTTAGGAGCAGTTGTAACTTGGGATGAAGCGACGCACTCATTAGTAGTAACGAGGGGTTCTAGTAAAATTACGCTAGCAATAAATAGCAAAACAGCTACTATCAATGGAAATACAGTTACCTTGGATGTGGCACCTTCGACCAAAAACGGCACAACCGTAGTTCCAGTGAGGTTTATCTCGCAAGCACTTGGAGCGAGGATTACGTGGGACGATGAATCCAAAACGGTCTTTATCGATCAATAGCAAATAAACGACAAAAGCCAGTTCTTCCTTCCCTCGGGTAGAAAAAACTGGCTTTTCGTTTCTAAATAATTATTGACGTATGTTTTGCATATATCTTGGTACTCTCCATATTATGCTTCTACCTATTGGTTTTTGGAGTAGTGGTTGCTAGTAAGAGAGGTAAATTTACGTAAACTAAGTTCGCAAAGAATTGCAGTAGAATGCGGTTTGTGCGGTTAAGTTGACCAGTGAAACCACGTTAGATCAAATTGACAGGGGGGAGGTCGCTGGTGCAAACCTAGTCCGGATCACCATAAACAAATGCTGAAACTCCTTGGTAAAGACAAGGGATATTTATTGTTTTTCAACCAAAAGCCACACCTATCCCTGGAGACTATCTTACATTCCAAGCAGATGGGCTAGGCAGCTCTTCATTTTCTCACGCCTTCTTCCGGATATACCAGCGGCGTTTATGAAAGGAGATGGACCTGTATTTCTGGGCCAGTCTGATGATTCGTTTACGAGAAAGTGATGCCGGTGTTGAAGAGAAGCTTTTGTTAAGGGAACTTCTTACAACGAGATGACCCGGGTAGTGAGCTTTCACGAAGTTGCCGTAAGTTTCGAACTCGGAGAAGCCGGCATAACTCTGTTTGTTGGTCTTCTTGATAATCGCCCAGTACCACCTAGTCTTATGCCTGGCCTCAATTTTACGCTTCAGTCGGGAGAGCTTCGCTTTGTCGAACAGCATATAGTGGGCAACAAAAGAGCGCGAGGCGGTTGGCTTGGTCCCCAATAATTTCTTATAGGTGCGAAAATACTCGGGACGACTCCAGTTACGACAGTAAAAAACGGTTTTCCCGTTGACGAGAAAGACATGAGGGCGGATGAGGATGGTGTCGGCGTCAATCACAAGATAATACCTTTGCTTGGTCAAGTTTCCTCCTGCCAGCTTCAACAATTGTTGGAGCAGCCAACCTGAGCGATTGGTGCGTTTGGTTTGGTAGCGAATGTCTTTTTTTGTAATCGGAAGGACGCGTCTTTCATTGATGAAGGTGCAGTTTTTACGCCGGCAAAGGGCTTGGATTCGCTTGCTTGGTGGCGATACAACCATGATCTTACCGACCGGATGCTTCACTTGCTTACGGATACTGTCAATGACATAGGGAAGAGTGCCAAGGTCTTTCTCAATAGCTGGGATCAGGACATCAATCTTGATAGAGCTGTTGAAGGTGCTTTTCGCTGAACGTGTCAACTTCTCAACTCCTTTTCGCTAGGCACTTTCAAGCATATGTGT
>DASQMM010000045.1:0-3197 GCA_035645495.1 Brevibacillus sp.
GTATCGGGAGGAACCGGAATGGATGAACACGTCGATTGCGCAGGTTATGGAACAGGTGACTGCTGGCTTTAAAAAAATCAAGGTCAAGATTGGCGGACGCTCTCTGCGCGAAGACCAGAAGCATATTGAAGCGCTGATGAACTCTCTTGGGACGGATGTCTGTGTAGCTTTGGACGGCAACCAGAGCTATGATTTGGCGGCAGCACGTGACTGGGAGCATCTGATTTCGCGTTATCCAAACTGGATGTGGCTGGAAGAACCGATGCCGTTGGATCAAGTACAGGAATATGTGAAATTGCGGGCTTGTCTCCCGATTCCGCTGGCAGGCGGCGAGAATTTGGTTCGTCCAACTCAATTTTTGCCCTTCCTGCAAAATGGTGCGCTCGATATATACCAGCCGGACCCGATGCATGCAGAAGGGTTGGAGTCTTACCGCAGTCTTGTAGAGCTGGCAAGGCAATTCAGTCACCGTGTCTCCCCACATTGCTACGACGGCAGTCTGTCGCGTCTGTACGCCATCTATGCCCAGGCCTGTCTGCCTGCATGGAGCAAAATGAACAGCCAGCAGATCGAGCCAGTAGAGTGGGATGTGATGGAGAATCCCTTTACAGAGCTTTTCCCCATCAAGCCTGTCCAGGGGGAAGTGAAGCTGCCGGATGGTCCCGGAATCGGGGTAGAGCCGGATTGGGAGCGAATTCATGCCTTGCGCTGGGATGGCGAAGTATATGTGTAAAAAAGAGGAGTGGCAGTAACGAATGGCGCAAAGTACAAAAAACCTGATCGGCTTGTCAGGCGTCCCCCTGATCATGGTACTGGGAAACTCGATGTTAATTCCCGTCCTCCCTACCATGCAAGCCAAAATGGATTTAAGCTCGTTCCAAACCAGTCTGCTTATTACCTCTTTCTCCATCTCCGCTGGGATCGTAATACCATTGGCAGGGTATTTATCTGACCGGTTCGGACGCAAAATCGTCATCATTCTGGCCTTGATCCTGTATGGCCTTGGCGGACTTTTGGCCGGTCTCGCGTCCCTGTGGATGGATAATCCGTACATGCTGATTATGGCAGGACGTATATTGCAGGGGATTGGAGCAGCGGGGACCGCTCCCATCGCGATGGCCTTGGTCGGGGACCTATTCGACGGAGCGCAGGAGAGCAGAGCTTTGGGGCTCATGGAGACCTCGAACGGGATTGGGAAGGTGTTGAGTCCCATCATCGGCTCTCTCTTGGCCCTGATTGTCTGGTATATGGTTTTCCTGGCATTTCCGATCCTGTGCGGCATCATTCTGCTGCTCTTTCTCTTTTTGACCAAGGAGAAGAAGCAGGAGCGCAAGCCAATACCGGTCAAGCAGTACATGCAATCCATTGGTAAAGTGTTTAAACAGCATGGCAAGTGGCTGATTCCCGCCTTTTTTATCGGCAGCATCTGCCTGTTTACCCTTTTTGGTGTCTTGTTTTATCTCTCCGACCTGTTGGAGAAAAAACACAAGATCGACGGTGTGATCAAAGGCGGATTTCTGGCGATCCCCCTCCTGGTCATGAGTATCGCCGCATATGTGACAGGGCTGATCATCAAGAAAAAACTGAAGCTGATGCGTCTTTTTGTGATCATTGGGATGTTTTTGCTTGCTGCTTCGTATGTGATCGCCTCATTTGTCAAAGGGGCATACGCCTTGATTGGGGTTTTGATTATCGGCAGCGTTGGGACAGGGATGATTTTGCCTTGCTTGAACAGCATGATCGTCGGCGCGGTGAAAAAATCAGAGCGCGGGATGATTACTTCGCTGTACAGCGGGGTTCGCTTTATCGGAGTTGCAGTGGGTCCGCCTGTCTTTACTTGGCTGCTCGGCATCTCGCGTACGGTGATGTTTTTCTCCATCGCAGGGCTTTCGCTGGTGTTTGCCATCGTCGGGATTTTCTTCCTCAAGCCGCAGCAGGCGCAATCCCAGCAACAGTCTCAGCAAGCCGAATCGAACAAGGAGGATCCGGCGGAAGGGGAGAAAAAGCAAAAAGAGCAGCAGGCCTGGAGGCAAATCTCGGAGGCGCTGGGAATTGAGCCTCAGACGAAGGAAGACAAACGGAAAGCAGAGGCGATCAAACGCTACGGATTTGATCCCGGCGATCTGATCGACCATCTCCTGAACGGGGGCAAAAAAGAAAAAGGGAAAGAGTAACAGGCAACGACCGAAACATGTTCGGCTCATTGCCTGTTTTTTTCTGTCTATGTGGCAAAAGGATGTCGTAATGCGCGGTCCAGTGCCAAGGGATACACTTCATCTTGCAAGATTCGGCTGAACAAGGGATTTCCTTTTACTGAAACAGGAATGTCCTCGAAGATCACGGTCTCTGCGACATCGGTTCCCGTAGGAGCGTCGCAGCGCAGCACCCGGGCGATATAGATATCCTTGCGCAGCTCTTCATTAACCGTATATTGCCCGATTCGTTCGATGCCGTCCAGTATGGCACCCGTCTCTTCATAGACTTCCCGGACCGCAGCAGCGAGACTGCTCTCGTCAGGCTCGATTTTTCCCCCAGGAAGTTCGATCCCGCGCTGGCGGTGGCGTGTAAATAGCAGTTTTCCTTGCCAAAAGGCAAAAATCAGTACATGGCGCGCCTCCTGCAAGCTGTATTCCTTCGGGTCAAACGTAAGTGTAACAGGTAAGCCGAAGTCATCAGAAAAAGCGTACATGCTCCGTTCTCCTCTGTGCAATCTCATTCATTCAATCCAGATATACTTGCTGTTGCTGAAGACCAAGGGAGATATGCTTGACTGCCTTCATCGCCTGGCCAACAGCAACAGATATGCTGGAGTAGGCGGCGCCATTGGCCACATCTCCAATCGCGTAAATCCACTCTGGAACGGATCTTTGCGTCTGATCCGTCTGGAGGTAATGTTCGTCAAATACGGGCAGCGAGGCAAAGGCCTGACTGTTCCCGCGTACACCGATACGGGGCAAGACCCAATCGACCGTAATAGACTTTGGAGCCTCTTTTTTTTCAGAGCGCAAATCCAGCTGGATACGGTCATCCTCCATGGAGTAGCTCGCTACCTCTGTGTGCCACATGATCTGAAGATTGGGCAGCAGGTTAACGCGTTCCACCCACTCGGAACGTGCCCGCAAGTGGTCGCTGCGGACGAGCAGATACATATGACGCGCGTATGGGGAGAGATTGAACGCGCTTTCCAATGCTCGATC
>DASQMM010000046.1:0-2149 GCA_035645495.1 Brevibacillus sp.
CTGGTATTCTTTCTGGAGCTTTTTCCAATACTGCTCGACGCTTTCGGTATTGAGATGGCTGACCTGCTGCTGAACCAACTCATTGATGGGATTGGCGGGTGCCGCAGGGGTAGCGAAGACAGCTTGTACAGGCGTGTACAAAAGAAACAGGAAGAGCATGCATGCGCTGATCCAACCGTATCGCGTCATCGACATTCCCCTCCCCTCACGCTGGCAACAGGTCGATTACAGTCTCGATAATGATTTGGATGATCGGGACCGCCATGACGAGAATGAGGACTTTGCCAGCCATCTCGATTTTGGATGCGATAGCGCCTTGTCCCGCATCTCTTGTAATTTGTGCGCCGAATTCTGCGATATACGCAATTCCGATAATTTTTAGGATCGTCTCGAGAAATACGAGATTTAGGTCTGCCTGGACGGCTAGCTTTTCCAGGATTTGAATGACCTCCGCGATCTTGCCGATGAGAAAGAAAAAGATGATGACGCCGCTCGCGATGGCGATCAGGAATGCAAACATGGGCTTCTGATCCTTGATGACCAACGCGAGAATGGTTGCGACCAGCCCAAGGCCGACAATTTGTACGATCTCCATCTGTCTCCCTCCTATTTGAACAGGAAGACGCGTTTTACCTCGGTAAACAGGTCGCCGACATAATGGGCAACCATGTAGAGCACGATAATGAACCCGACCAGCGTCGCCCAGTGTGCGATATCTTCCTTGCCCGCCTGCTTTAAGACGGTATGCAGGATGGCTGTAATGAAGCCTACCGCTCCGATTTGGAAAACAGGTGTCAAATCAAAATCCACTTGTGAACACCTCGCCTTTAAAACATCAGGATGACTGCCAGCAGCCCACCCAAGAATCCGAGACTTTTATACATTTTTTTGTATTTATCTTGTTCAGCACGCGCTTCTTCTTCCAGTCCCCGCAGATGTGTGACGGCTAGGCGCAAATGCTTTTGCTGGTCTTCCCGATCGGATGATCCGAGCACCTGCGAAAGGCTTGCCAGCACTTCTTGCTCCTGCTTTCGCAAAGCGGTCTGGGGCCAGTGGCGCTTCATCGCCTTTTGCAGGGATTCCTCTGCCGACATCGCCCTCCCCTGCTCCAGATATTCCGAGGCCGACAAAAAGAGATTCCCGACTTCCTTGTTGACTCGCTGTCCCACTTTTACGAAGGCTCGTTGCAACGGGGTGAGACCGTAGACGATTTCTGTCTCCAGCATCTGCAGGGCTACCAGCAGGGCACGCAGCTGTACGGGACGTTTGGCGTAGGTACGGCTGATATGCCAGCCGACCATCGAAGCGGAGACGAGAACCATCAATGCTCCAATCAGCTTCATCATGCGGTTTGTTCCTTTTTCACCGGATTCAGGCTGCTGTCGTAGATCGCCTGGATGGTCCCGACTCCTCGGCTTCGACTCAAGACAATGTAACGGGAAAAGGCCCCGTGACGGATCAGCTTGCCCAGCATCGGTCTTCTTGCTACCTCCTCTACGTTGGCCCCATGTGCTGAGCAGATGACAGCGACACCGGCATGGATTGCTTCCCAGACAGTATCTCCATCCTCGGGTCTGCCGATCTCGTCCACGATCAATACATCCGGCGACATGGAACGGATCAGCATCATCATCCCGATTGCTTTGGGACAAGCGTCGAGCACATCCGTACGCGGACCGACATCGCGCTGGGGCACCCCCTGCAGGCAGCCAGCCAGTTCGGAGCGTTCGTCCACAATACCTACCTTGCGACTGGAGGACCACTCGCTGCCGTAGCTTACCTGGCGGGCAATGTCACGCAGCAAGGTCGTTTTACCGCACATCGGGGGAGAGATGACGAGCGTGTTTTGCAGATTTCCTTTTTCAAACAGATAGGGCATTACTTTTTGCGCGACCCCTTTTTTCTCGCGAGCAATCCGTATGTTGAAGCTCGTCACATCGCGTATGCCTTTTACCTCGCCGCGCTCCAGCACGACTTTGCCAGCAATTCCGATGCGATGGCCCCCTACCACGGTGATGTACCCTCGCTTCAATTCCTCTTCCAAGGCGTACAAAGAGTGCTGGCTCACCTGGTTCAATAGCTTGACCACATGTTCTTGTGTGAAAACCCATCCTTGTCTGGCGATGGAGGTGATTTGACCTGCCGGGGT
>DASQMM010000047.1:0-8448 GCA_035645495.1 Brevibacillus sp.
TGAAGATTTCCCGGGAGGACCTGGACGAAATCTTCTCGGATGTCAAATTTGCGCCAACCGCCTTTAATCTCCAGCATGCTCACTATCTGGTAGTCGATTCACCAGAGATGAAAGAGCGCATGTTTGAAGCGGCGAACAGACAATATAAGGTCAAAACGGCATCTGCTGTTATCCTGGTACTAGGCAACAAAATGGCGTATCAGAATGTAGGCAAGGTGAACGAGGGGCTTTTGCAGCTAGGGGTACTCAGTCAACAGGAATATGATCATATCGTATCCTCTGTCACCTCTTTTTATGAAAGCAGAGGCGAATCGTTTCTGCACGACGAGGCGATCCGCAATGCCAGTTTGTCTGCCATGCTGTTTATGCTGGCTGCGAAGGACAAAGGGTGGGATACCTGCCCGATGATCGGGTTTGATCCCGTAGAGGTAAGCAAGCACCTAAACATCCCGGATACGTATGAGCCAGTATTGATGATTACCATCGGCAAGGAGGACCTCTCCTCCCAACGAGTGAGGGGCTATCGCAAACCGACAGGAGAGTTCGTCAGCTACAACGCATTTCAGTGAAAAATCATAGTGAAAGGTTGGTCCTAAGATGAAACAACAGACTTCAGGAATACATCATATTACGGCTTTTGTAACCCATCCGCAAAAAAACGTCGACTTTTACGCAGGATTTCTCGGCTTGCGTCTGGTGAAAAAAACAATCAATTTTGACGCGCCGGATGTTTATCACTTGTACTTCGGCAACGAAGCTGGCAGCCCAGGTACTGCGATGACCTTCTTTCCTTGGCCGGAGGCACGCTTGGGCAAGGTAGGCGGAGGGCAGGTCGGGTATACCACCTTTGTCGTTCCCATGGGGGCATTATCCTTTTGGGAAGAGCGCTTGCGCAAGTTCAAGATGTCTTATTACCGCATTCAGCGATTTGGTGAAACGTATTTGCAATTCCAAGACAAAGACGGCCTGCAGCTGGAAATCGTAGAGCGTGAGGAGGGGCCGGCAAGCAAGTGGTCGTTTGGTGGCGTACCTGCCGACAAGGCGATCAAGGGTTTTGGCGGAGCGATCCTGTACAGCCTGCAGCCTGAGAAGACGATGCATGTGCTGGAGAATTTGATGGGAATGGAAAGAGTAGCAGAAGAGGAAGGATTGGTCCGTTTCCGTGCCGTTGGCGATTTGGGCAATGTGATTGATATCAATGCATCTCCTATGCCACGCGGGCAGGAAGGGGCCGGAACCGTTCATCACATCGCCTGGCGGGCAAAGGATGATCAGGATCACCGACAATGGCAGGAGAATGTTGGCCGCTACGGTCTGCATCCTACGGATATCGTCGACCGCCAGTATTTCAACGCAGTATACTTCCGTGAGAACGGCGGAATCTTGTTTGAGATTGCTACAGATCCACCAGGATTTGCCTTGGATGAACCGATGGAGAGCCTGGGAGAAAAACTGATGCTCCCCGAATGGTATGAACCGTATCGGACCCGTATCGAGCAAGGCTTGCTGCCGTTTGAAGTACGTGTCTTGGAGGAGGATCAGGCATGATTCATCTTTTTCAAAAGGGGAGCGATCCAGAAGCTCCCGTCTTGCTGCTGTTGCATGGAACTGGCGGTAACGAGAGCGATATGCTCCCTCTCGCTCCGATGATTCATCCCGGCTCGTCCGTTCTCAGCGTCCGTGGAAATGTCCTGGAGAATGGGATGCCGCGATTTTTCAAACGTTTGGCTGAAGGGGTATTTGACGAACAGGACCTGATTTTTCGGACCGAGGAGTTGCAGGCTTTTCTCAACCAGGCGGCTGCCGAATACGAGTTTGACCGGGAGAATATCGTGGGGGTCGGCTACTCCAATGGCGCCAATATCGCCGGGAGCCTGCTCATCCACTATGAAAACGCGTTGAGAGGAGCGATTCTCTATCATCCGATGGTCCCGCGCAGAGGAATTGCCTTGCCGGATTTGTCCGGAATCCCGATCTTTATCGGAGCAGGCAAAAACGACCCGATTTGTCCGTTGCCAGAGACAGAGGAGCTGTCGCGTCTCTTGGAAGAGGCTGGTGCTTCGGTGAATCTGCATTGGGAGATGTACGGACATCAGCTTACTGAGGGAGAAGTACGGGCGTCCGCTGCCTGGTTTGCGAAGAATTTCATCGGATGAACAAGCTAACATGTAAAGGAACTCTTTTTCCAAAGGGTTCCTTTTCTTTATGGGCTGTCAGATTATAATGGAATCATGGTAAGAAAGGGTGACGAAGTGTGGAGCATATGCCTGTCGCAGAGGAGGAAGCTCATGTCCTGCTGCTCGAGCCGAAAACGACGCTGAATACCGGAAACCAGGTGAATGGACGAACAGTGTCAGATCTCCCAACGATCTAAGTGGACTGACAGTAAGAAATCATTGAGAAATGGTAAAAAGTACAAATAGAAAGAGGGGGCTTCATGCAACAGGCAGAGGGATTGAAAAAGCAGCTATCACAGATTGTCGAGGATGCGAAGGGAACATGGGGAATTGTAGTCGAGGAAGTAGGACAAGGCATTTGCTACGAGCATTTTCCCGATCAGTCTTTTATAGCGGAGAGCGTCATTAAAGTTCCGATCATGGCAGCGGTGTTTGCTGCTGCTTGGCAGGGAGAATTTTCTCTTGAAGATCGGCTGGCGCTCAGACGGGAGGATATGGTGCAAGGCTCCGGGATGCTCTTCGCTCTATCTCCCGGACTTCGACTCTCGATACGGGAGTTGGCAACCCTGATGATTATCCAAAGCGACAACACCGCGACCAATATCCTGATTGATCTGGTGGGGAAAGAGCGGATTGAGCAGACGATGCGCGAGTTGGGGATGAAGGAGAGCCGATACGTGCGCAAACTGATGATCTATCCCGCTGATAATCCGGGGAACAATACGATCACGGCTCGGGATGTCACTGCGATGCTGAGTAAGCTTGGAGCAGGACGCTTTCTTTCGGCGATGGCCTGTGAAGAGATGGTCGCCATCATGAAAAAGCAGCAATTCCGCAATGGGCTTCCTTCCCTTTTGCCAGTAGCGGATGATGGCATCGGCAAGGAACAGCTTGCGACAGACTGGGAGATAGCCTGCAAATCCGGCTGGGATACGGGAAGGCAGCATGATGCAGGTCTGTTGTATACGCAGGGGCGTTGTTTTGCGATCACAGCTTTGTCGCAGGATGTGGAGGCGGAAGAAGCCTTGCATACGCTTGGCAGCATCGGCAAAGCAGTGTACGAATATGCGAAGCTTGGATAGACTTTTTTCAATTTTGTGAACCATCTGGACGCGGAAAGGAAGACATGACATAGTGGTGAAGAGGTGATAAAAAATGGAAATCAGTCCATCGGTAGAGTCAGGTTTTCTTGATGTGAACGGAACTCGTTTTTATTACGAGATGACGGGCACAGGAGAGCCGCTGCTGTTGATTCACGGCTTCAATCTCGACACTCGGCTGTGGGACGATCAGGTGGAAGCGCTGTCACAAAAGTACAAGGTGATCCGCTTTGACATCCGAGGCTTTGGGCGAACGCCTGCGACCGAGATCTCCTTCACCCTGTATGACGATACGCGGGCAGTCCTGAAAGCCTTGGGAGTCGAGCAGGCGCATGTGGTCGGATTATCGTTTGGAGGCATGGTGGCGGTGGAATTTGCGCTAGCCTATCCGGAAATGGTGAAGAGCCTGACTCTGGTCTCGTCAGGCTTGATGGGGCATCCGCGCAGCGAGCAACGGATTCGCGATACGGAGCGCTTTCAGGAGATCTGCCAAAAGGGGACACGCGAGGAAGCGGTGGAGATGACCATCCAGATGTGGTTCGACGGTCCCGGGTACCCTGCGAATGAAGCTGCAGGGAAAGCGAGGGAACGGTACCGAATCATGACGGAGCATGCCTTTTCCTTGCCGGAGTTCGGAAAAGGGCTTTCCGTACTTTCACCTCCGCCAAACGAGCGTCTGGAGGAAATTCGCGTCCCAACCCTCGTCATAGCCGGAGATCGAGATTATCCCGATTTCTTGCAGATTGCCGGCGTCCTGGCTGAAAGGATTCCAGCAGCACAAAAAATCGTCATCGAAGGCTCTGCCCATATCCCGCCGATGGACCAGCCGGAGGTCTTCAACCGTGTGTTGCTTCAATTCCTAGAACAGCACACCTGATTTCCATTTCAAAAATAAAAGAGTGCACTCAAGATTATATCTTCTTGAGTGCACTATATTGTCTTCTTGAGAAACCAGAAAGTGCATCCACGAGGACCAGACAAAGCTGGTCAAGGAAAAAGGAGAAATAAGCGAAGGTATTTGGGATCTTGACCCAGGCGTAATGGAAAAGGCGGAACACGCCCTCAGCGGCCAACCTTGAATGACTTCTTCGAAGTCGGCTGCTTTTGGCCGCGGTTCCGCCTTTGGAGTGTAGCCGACCAGGGATGACCCAAAGTGAAGATCCCAACTATCCTGGAGCGTTTTCTCCTTTTTCCACCCCTCCGCTACAGTCCGCTCAAACGGCATTTCTCTTATTCCACTTCACTAAGCTCAATCCCAAGCGCATCCGCAACACCCTTGCCATAAGCAGGGTCTGCCTTCAGGCAATTGCTGATATGCCTGATCTTGATTTCCTTCGGCGCATCGCCCATGGCACGAGCGGTATTTTCAAACAAAACCTGCTGTTGCGCCGGGCTCATCAGATTGAACAATCGACCTGGCTGTGTGTAGTAGTCGTTGTCATCTTCACGGAAATCCCAATGGGCAGCGGCGCCTTCAAGAGCGAGTGGCGGCTCGCTGAAGTCAGGCTGGTCCTGCCATTCGCCGTAACTGTTTGGCTCATAGCCAATCGTGGAGCCAGCGTTATTGTCGACGCGCATTTGGCCGTCGCGATGATAGCTGTGGAATGGACACTTCGGCGCGTTCACTGGGATTTGGTGATGGTTCACTCCCAGTCTGTAACGCTGGGCATCACCGTAGGAGAACAGACGGCCCTGCAGCATTTTGTCTGGAGAGAAGCCGATTCCCGGAACGATGTTCGCAGGGGAGAAGGCGAGCTGCTCCACTTCGGCAAAATAGTTGTTCGGATTGCGGTTCAATTCAAAATAACCGACTTCGATGAGCGGATAATCTTTTTTGTACCATACTTTGGTCAGGTCAAACGGGTTATACGGCATTTTCGCCGCATCTGCTTCCGGCATCACCTGGATATACATGGTCCATTTCGGGAAATCGCCCTTTTCGATGCTGTTGTAGAGGTCTGCCTGATGGCTCTCCCTGTCTTGGCCGATCAGCTCTGCTGCTTCTTCGTCCGTCAGGTTTTTGATGCCTTGCTGGGATTTCAGGTGGAATTTCACCCAGAAGCGTTCATTTTTATCGTTGATCATGCTGAATGTATGGCTGCCAAATCCGTGCATATGTCTGTAGGACGCTGGGATTCCGCGGTCACTCATGACGATTGTCACCTGGTGGAGTGCTTCAGGCAACGATGTCCAGAAGTCCCAGTTGTTCTTCGCGCTGCGCATGTTGGTGCGCGGGTCGCGTTTGACGGCTCGGTTCAAGTCAGGGAATTTCAGAGGGTCGCGAATGAAAAAGACAGGCGTATTGTTGCCGACGAGATCCCAGTTTCCTTCTTCCGTATAAAATTTCATGGCAAATCCGCGAATATCCCGTTCTGCATCGGCCGCACCGCGTTCACCGGCTACCGTGGAGAAGCGCACGATCATTTCCGTCTGTTTTCCAATTTCGGAAAAGATTTTCGCTTTTGAATATTTTGTAATATCATGCGTTACTGTAAACGTACCGTAAGCGGCGGAGCCTTTGGCGTGCATCCGTCTTTCCGGAATGACTTCTCTGTCAAAATGGGCGAGTTTTTCCAAGAACCAGACATCCTGCAGCAGCATCGGGCCTCTGGGGCCAGCCGTCATGGAATTCTGGTTGTTGGCGACGGGCGCTCCAGCCGCCGTTGTGAGTTTTTTCTTTTCTGTCATACTCCTCTTCCCCTTTCTCATCGTGCGAGCTCTATTTATAATTATTTTAATATGATAATAATTATATTTTACTATCTGGGCTTTTGCAACAAGCAAACTGCTTCTGCACATTTCCCTCGTACGACATTACGCGACATAGGCATTCCTGTTATACCCTATTCAGACCAGGCACCTCTCAGACCAAAGGAGTAGTGACGACCTGTTGTCGCGTTTTACATGACTTCCTTTAACATGGGAGCCGATCGGGGAATGATACACTGAAAACGTGTTGCGGCATGTCCGGCAGGATGCTCCATGAGGATTCCCATTTTGACAAAAAATCGCAAAGCCGTGTAAACCGTGGAGAGTGTGATATTGGGCATTTCCCGTTTCAGGGCGATGTAGACCTCTTTGGCGGTCGGGGAGTCGAGTGTGGAGAGCATATGCAGCAAGACTGCCCTCCGTTGTACAGTAAGTCGCTTGCCCAAATATTTGACTTGCTGCGTGACACTCGTGATTTGTGGTTCCATCGCAGCTCACCTCTTATTTAAAATAATTATTATATAATTTTTATTATCATCTTCTTTTTGAGCTGCGTCAATCCTTTTCTTTTGGAGCAGGATATGGTACGTTATGGGCGATTTTGTAACAGGCAGGAGTGGAGTGTGTGTCACGAAAAAAACGAGCAATCATCCCGATCGACAGTCCGCGAAGAAAAGGGCTGGAGTACCTGATGCTGGTAATCGGCTCGCTGGTTCTGGCAACCAGCTTCAATGTGTTCCTCAATCCCAACCAGATTGCCTCCGGCGGCGTCTCCGGGCTTTCGACCATTCTGTTCAACCTGTTTGGCTGGTCTCCGGCCATCATCCAGTGGGCGGTCAATATCCCCTTGCTGCTGATAGGGATGAAAATGCTGGACAAGCAGACTACTATGAAGGCGCAGTTGGCTCAGTCGTTTTGCCGCTTTGCGTGATGCTGACCAGCCATTTGCAGCCGCTGACGAACAATACCCTGCTCGCCAGTATATACGGTGGAATCGGCGTCGGGCTGGGGATTGGCATTGTGTTTCGCGGCAGAGGCTCGACGGGCGGTTTTGCCATCGCTTCGCAAATCCTGCATAAGCATTCGGGTCTGAGCCTGGGAGCCAGTGTGGCCGTCTTTGATGGCATGGTGATCGCGTTGGCAGGGATTGTTTTCGATGCGGAAAAGGCTCTCTTTGCCCTGATCGCCTTGTTTGTAACCAGCAAGACCATTGATATCGTCCAGATGGGCTGGAACACCACCAAGGTGGCCTACATCATTTCGAATGAAACGGAAACCTTGAGAGAGACGATTTTGTATGATCTGGACCGAGGAGTCACCTTACTGGATGCAGCGGGCGGGTATACGGGGGATCAGCGAAAAGTGTTGATGGCCGTAGTCAGCCAAAGCGAAGTGAGCAAGCTGAAAATGATGGTGCGCTCGGTTGATCCGGATTCGTTCATTATTTTATGTCCTGCGCATGAGGTGATTGGAGAGGGGTTTCGCGCCGTTTAGAGAACGCGAAAAAAACAGGAAGGAGGCAGTACGCCTTCTTCCTGAGGTGATCGGGCTACAATTTGCTGACGAGTTGATTTAAATTTTCTGCCATACTGGAGAGTTCCTCGGTGGCAGAAGCCGTCTCTTCTGTGCTGGCAGAGGTTTGTTGTGTGACGGCTGCGATATTTTGGGCAGATTGGAGAATTTCATTGGTCTGGGCTGCCTGCTCCTCGCAACTGGCTGCAACTTCCGTGATTCTCGCAGCAGAATGTTTGACATACTCGATAATTTCCGTGAAGGATTGGCCTGCATGCAGGATCAGCTCGTTGCCTGAGCGCACCGTTTCCACGGTATCTTGGGTACTTTCTTGCATCCTCTGTACCAATTGAATGATTTCTTTGGTTGCATCGCCGCTTTGGTTGGCGAGCTTCCCTACGGAATCTGCTACGACGGCAAAACCGCGCCCGTGTTCACCGGCACGCGCTGCTTCAATCGAAGCGTTGAGAGCCAGCAGTTTGGTTTGATCGGCAATATCTTTGATCGTCGTGACGATCACGTCGATTTTCCGCGAGTTTTCCAGCAGGTAATGGACCTTTTTCGAGATGTCCTGCATGCCCTCCATCGCATTGTTCATCAGATGTCCGCCATTCTCGGCAGCAGATGAGGTCTGGTTAACCAGTGTGCTGGTTTCTTCGATGTTGGCGGAGATCTGGCTGATCGCGATATCCATCTGCTCGATCATCTCTGTGATTGCGTTAACCATGCTGGCTTGATGCTGGCTCCCAGAGGCTACTTCCTGGACGCTTGCAGTGATTTCTTCGGACGAGCTGGCTACGGTATGGGAGGATTGCACAATATTGCTCGCTACTCTTCGAATATCGCGAATGATGAGGAGGATCAAGGCAACCCCGGCCAAAGTGGCGATGGACATCACCGTAATCAGGATATACAGGGATGTCGTATAGACATTGACGGATTCATCTGTC
>DASQMM010000048.1:0-2310 GCA_035645495.1 Brevibacillus sp.
ATGGCGAAGTGAAGGCGCTGGCTACCACTCCGATCAACAAGGAATCGCTCAAAGCGGCGAAGGTGCCTTTCATCGGGCATACGGAGATGCTCGAATCACTTACCAACACCAAAGATCCTCTGACCATGTTTGAAGTAAACGGCATGCGTATCTTCTTCCTGACTCGCCATCTGTCTTTAAAAGATGCGATCGCTCAGATGACAAAAGAAAGAGTGCAGGATTACCTCGTTCGCTGCGACCAAGCCTTGCAACGCCTGGGAGTCGAATCGAGACGAATTGCAGTTGCCGGTCTGAACCCGCACAGCGGCGAAGGCGGACTGTTCGGCATGGAAGAAGTGGAAGAAATCAAGCCAGGAATTGAAGCAGCTGTGGCTGCAGGGATCAATGCAGTAGGTCCGGTACCAGCAGACTCCGTATTCTTCCAGGCGCTGCAAGGTCGTTATGATGCCGTTCTGTCGCTCTACCATGACCAAGGTCATATCGCAGCGAAAATGACCGATTTCCACAGAACCATCTCTATTACCAACGGGTTGCCTTTCCTGCGCACCTCTGTCGACCACGGTACAGCCTTTGATATCGCTGGGAAGAACATCGCAGAGAGCATCAGCATGGAAGAGTGCATCAAGCTCGCAGCCCAATATGCGCCTAAGTTTTCCAGCAACACCCTGTAAGGCAGGGAATTGGCTTCAGTTTCATCAGTGAATGAGAGATTTGTAATGAAGGGCGAACAGGTCCTTCATTACAAATCCATTCAAATGTAAACACTTTCATACAAAGGAGGAGCAGGGATATGGATGTCTCAGGTACACAAATGGTCATTGGCTTGATCTTGGCAGTAGTCATTTTGATCTTTCTCGTTTTGCGAACCAAGATTCATGCCTTTCTCGCACTGATTATTGCAGCTTCTATTGCAGGGATTGTAGGCGGAATGCCGCCGGGGAAAGTTGCTGACACCATTTCAGCAGGGTTTGGGAGCACTTTGGCTTCCATTGGGATTATTATTGGATTAGGTGTCATGATCGGACGGATTCTGGAGGTTTCCGGGGCTGCTGAAACGCTTGCCTACTCCTTGATCCGGTTTGTCGGTAAGAAAAAAGAAGAGTGGGCGATGGCGATCGCGGGTTATGTCGTCTCCATTCCGATCTTTGTCGACTCTGCGTTCGTTATTTTAAACCCACTTGTAAAAGCGCTTTCAAAGAAAACAGGAAAATCGGTCATCTCCTTGGGTGTGGCACTGGCTGTCGGTCTTGTCATTACACACTCCATGGTGCCGCCTACTCCAGGGCCGCTCGGCGTGGCCGGGATTTTTGGAGTCGACATCGGCGTGATGATCGCACTAGGTCTGTTGTTCGCGGTTCCAATCATGATCGCAGGCGTCCTGTATGCGAAATGGTTGGGGAACCGAATTTACCAAATTCCGGATGATTCGGAAGAAGGGTTCACTCGACCTGATACAAAAATTGCGTATCAAGAGTTTTTGGATCTGGCCGATAAAAAATCGACAGAATTGCCTTCACTGGGCAGATCCTTGTTGCCGATTCTCATCCCTATTATTCTTATTTTTCTCAACACAACGCTCTCCGCGTTGGAGCTGACTACCGGCTTTTATGGAGTCCTCATCTTCTTGGGTAAACCGATTATCGCCGTCAGCATCGGCTTGATCGCAGCGATCTACGCGCTTGCCGGACATCTGAGCCGTTCCGCTGCGCTGGATCGGATGGAAGAGGGGATTCAAACAGCAGGGATCATTATTCTGGTAACCGGTGCAGGTGGCGCGCTTGGTGCCGTCCTGCGCGAGAGCGGCGCAGGGGATTTCATCGCCGGAAAAATTGCAGAGATGCCTTTGCCTGCGATTCTAATCCCATTCTTTGTCTCGACACTGGTACGCCTGGTTCAAGGTAGCGGAACGGTTGCGATGGTAACCGCTGCATCGATTTCCGCACCGATCCTGGCGAATATGGAAGTCAATATGGCATTGGCTGCTCAAGCGGCTGCAATGGGTTCGATGGTCTTCTCCTATTTCAACGACAGCTTGTTCTGGGTCGTTAACCGCATGCTGGGCATCAAGAATGTCAAAGAACAAATCATGGTCTGGTCTGTTCCTACCACGATTGCCTGGTTTGTCGGGCTGATCTGCCTCTTGATCGCGAATATGTTTATGTAAGAAACAGTTCACCCCCTGGAATTCAGGTGATACCTCGCAGGTACCACGAAGAATTCCGGGGGGTGATTTTGTTCATCCGATGGGTGCATGCAGGATCGCCCGCTCCAGCGTCACCCGATTTTTTTCTGTAATCTCCGCGCGCCGGG
>DASQMM010000049.1:0-2910 GCA_035645495.1 Brevibacillus sp.
AAACGGAACGAGCAGCCGTACATTCTCCCCTATCCGCACGATTACACGCGAGGAAGCTGCAGCGATGCTGGTACGTTCGCTCAAGGAGAAATCAGCTATGAGTACCTCTCTTTCCTTGAAAGACGTCCAAGCCATCTCAACATGGGCGCTCCCCTCCGTACGCGATGCTGTCTACAGCGGCTGGCTCACCGGTTATAACGGTTATTTCCGTCCAAAAGACGCGCTCTCTCGCGAGGAAACGGCTGTCATTTTGTATCGGATTCACAATCTTCTCAAGGCTCATCCTGTTGCCACAAAGCCTTTGGTATCCTTGGGCTGGCAGTATCAATCCACGACCGCAGAGTTCATCACCCAAGTGAAGAATTCCTCGGTCAATACCTTGTCACCGCGCTGGTTCTTCCTGCAAAAAGATGGCTCGATTAGCGATACGACAGATGCCTCCTTGGTCACCTGGGCGAAAAAGAATGGAAAACAGGTATGGCCGCTCTTTGGCAACCGATTTGATTCCGCTACGACGCATGCCGTTCTCTCTGATCCGGCGAAACGAAAAGCCCTTGTGCAGACCTTGTCCGGATATGTGCAAACGTATCAGCTAGACGGAATAAATGTTGATTTCGAAGCGTTCTCTCCGTCAGACCGCGATTTTTTCACGTTGTTTATCAAGGAGCTGACAGCAGCGCTGCATCAGAAAGGAGCTGTCGTCTCCGTCGATGTTCCGCCTGACACAGGCACGGACTGGAGCGATCCTTTTGATTATGGAAAACTCGCGGAATACGCTGACTACATCGTCCTGATGGCCTATGAGGAGCACTGGGTCGGCAGTAAAAAGGCAGGTTCGGTCGCATCCCTGCCCTGGTTGAAGAAAACCATTGCCAATTTGCTCGATGAAGTCCCGGCAGAACGCCTGATCGTCGGCATGCCGCTGTATACCCGTGATTGGTACAACGCCCAAGGTGGTCTGCAATCTACCGATCTTAGCATTCCGGCCTCCTACAGCTTGCTATCCCGCTATGAAGGAAGCACCAGATGGGATGATAATCTCGGCCAATACGTCTCTTATTACAAAAAAGGAGGAGTGACTCATACGATCTGGTTAGAGGAGAGCCGTTCATTGGGATTAAAAGCAACGGCAAGTCTCGATTATCATGTAGGAGGGTTTGCTTACTGGTACGTCGGTTCCGAATCTCCAGATGTTTGGTCCGCGATCAACAATTCAATCTTATTAAAAGAAACACGAAAACGTTTATAAAGAAAAGCCACGCTGCAAATGAACTTGCAGACGTGGCTTTTTCTCCTTCTTAGCACACCTTTTGAAGCAGCTTCCCTCTCAATTTGGTCAGCATATCTTCTGTCATTTTGTCCAAATCGTATTTCGTGACAAATCCCCATTCCTCTCTGGCTGCTGATGCATCGATCGAATCAGGCCAGCTATCTGCAATCGCTTGACGTACAGGATCCACCTGATAGGAGAGGGTAAAGTCCGGCAGATGCTTACGGATTGCGGCTGCCACCTGCTCCGGCTCAATGCTCATCGCTGTCACGTTGAAGGCGTTGCGATTTTTGAGCCTTGCACTGTCCGCCTCCATCAGGTCGATGATGGCGTTCAGCGCATCCGGCATGTACATCATGTCCATGTAGGTGCCTTTGGCAATGTAGGAGGTGTAGCTACCTTCCAGAATTGCCTGGTAGTAGATGTCCACGGCATAGTCGGTCGTACCGCCCCCTGGAGGTGTTACATAGGAAATCAATCCGGGGAAACGGACACCGCGTGTATCTACGCCGAATTTATGATAATAGTAGTCGCACAAAAGCTCTCCCGCTACCTTATTGACGCCATACATGGTAGTCGGTCTTTGAATCGTTTCTTGCGGCGTCTGGACTTTAGGAGTTGACGGTCCAAATGCACCGATGGAGCTTGGCGTAAAAAACTGGCAAGAAAGCTCGCGTGCCGTCTCTAGCGCGTTAATCAGTCCGCCCATGTTGAGATTCCATGCCAAGAGCGGTTTTGCCTCAGCGGTTGCCGACAGCAGCGCGGCAAGATGCATAATCGTATCAACCTGATGAGACTTTGCCAGCTCCAGCATACGCTTCGCATCGGTCACGTCGAGGATTTCAAAGGGACCTGATTCCACTACAGGGCTGTTGTCTGCTTTGCGAATGTCTGTCGCGACGACAGCTTCGGCACCGTAAAGCTCGCGGAGCCTCATAACCAGCTCAGAGCCGATTTGTCCCAACGCACCGGTTACCAGGATTTTTTTCATTTCAGAATCCCCATTTCCGTCCCTACTTTTTCATAGATCGACAGGGCACGATCCAGCATGTCGCGGGTATGAGCAGCTGTAGGCATATTGCGCACACGGCCTGTTCCCTTGGGAACCGTCGGGAAGACGATCGCTTTCGCATAGACGCCTTCCTCATACAGGCGTTTGCTGAATTGTTGTGTCTTTTGCTCGTCGCCAATGATGCATGGCGTGATCGGCGTTTCACTGTTACCGATCTCGAAGCCCAGCTCCTTGAGTCCTTTTTTCAGATAATCGCCGTTCGCCCACAGTTTGTCATGCAGCTCCGTACTGTTTTGCAAGATGTCGATGGCAGTGATGCAGGCAGCGACATCAGCAGGAGTCTGGGCCGTAGAGAACAGGAAGGGACGGCTGCGAACCTTCAGCCAATCGATCAGTTGCTGACGTCCAGCTACGTAGCCGCCTATTACCCCGATCGCTTTGGACAAGGTGCCGATCTGAAAATCGACTTTATCAGAGAGACCAAAATGCTTGACAGTCCCTGCACCTTTTCCCAGGACCCCAGAGCCGTGGGCGTCATCGACGTATGTCATCAGGTCGAATTCTTCCGCGACCTCGACGATTTCCGGCAGCTTGGCGATGTCGCCATCCATCGAGAACACGCCATCTG